>JAUXHZ010000004.1 GCA_030621255.1 Candidatus Latescibacterota bacterium | reverse complement strand
ACCATCAATTTTTACAGCTATCACAGCCGCTCCCTGAATGGAAGAAAGCAGGGTTCGCCGCAGGGCATTTCCAACAGTATACCCAAAGCCTCTCTCGAAGGGCTCAATCTTAAATCTACCGAAAGTCGAAGTAGAAATCGATTCGTCTATTTCAACTTCCTTCGGCATTAAAAGGTTACGCCATTTCATTTAAATATTCCTCCTTGAAGGGCATGCGAGCACACCTTCGTCTGTTCGCAAGCAACTATGCAAAAATTCAACACAAAATTACTTCGAATACAACTCCACGATTAAATTTTCAGAGATAGGTACCGGGATAATATCTCTTGTGGGTTCCTCGACATAGACACCCTCTTTTTTGCTCACATCGACCGAAATATACGGAACCGTCTCTCTGCTCCCGGATGTCTTCAGAGATTCATCAATGACTAGCATATTTCTGCTTTTCTTTCTTGGGGCGATCCTGTCGCCAACTTTTACCTGATAAGAAGGTATATTGACTTTCTTCCCATTCACTTCTATGTGATTGTGAAGCACAAGTTGCCTTGCCAAAGCCCGTGATGGAGAAAACCCCATTCTATAAACAAGATTGTCCAGTCTGGTCTCCAGCAATATTAATAGATTATCTCCCGTAACACCCTTCATGCTGTCAGCTTTCTTGAAATAATTATGAAACTTGCATTCAAGAAGTTGATAGAGCCGACGTAACTTTTGTTTTTCTCTAAGTTGGAGCCTATAGTTACTCCTGCGTCTATATCTCATTCGTCCATGCTCTCCGGGAGGATAATTCCTCTTTTCAAGAGCACAACGGTCCGAGTAACAACGGTCCCCTTTCAGAAAGAGCTTTGTTCCCTCTCTCCTGCATAGTTTGCATTTGGGGCCAGTATACCTTGCCATTTAACATTACCTCCCTAAACTTCAATCCGATAGATCTAAAGTCAAACTCCTGTTCATTCTCCTGTAAACTAACAAACGTAATACAATATTCTTTTCAGGTTATTACATTCTTCTACGTTTCTTAAGACGTACCCCATTATGAGGAATGGGAGTACAATCTCTGATGCCGCTGACATTCAGACCAGCCGCCCTAAGTGAACGAATAGCTGGTTCTCTGCCGGGGCCAGGCCCCTTAACCCATACTTCAACCTTCTTCATACCCAAAGCCACAACTTCACGAGTGACATCCTGAGCAGTCTGCTGCGCGGCAAAAGGAGTGCTTTTCCGTGATCCCTTGAATCCAAGCTTCCCTGGACTAGACCATTTTATAACATTCCCATCAAGATCAGTAATAGTTATTATCGTATTATTAAATGTAGATTTAATATGAGCTATTCCTGCTGCATCTACCTTTTTCTTCTTCTTTTTCACCTTTTGCTGCTTGCCTTTTTTAGGTTTGGCCAACTGATAACCTCCTTTCTACACCAATATTGTTTATATCAATAAATAATATTTATTTTTTCTTCGCGCCAGGACGATGCCGGGGACCTTTACGAGTACGGGCGTTTGTATGCGTTCTCTGACCCCTAACAGGTAATCCTGATCTGTGCCTTATTCCACGATACGCTCCGATATCCATTAATCTCTTAATGCCTCGCGTAACCTCACTTCGCAAAGCGCCCTCAATCTTATATTCATTTTCAATAATGTCCCTGATTTTAACGGTCTGATCCTCTCTGAGGTCTTTCGTTTTCACCTCAAAGGCAACATCAGCTTTCTCAAGAATCTTCTTCGAGCTGGAAACACCAATCCCGTGAATATAAGTTAAAGCAATTCCAATATGCTTTCCATCCGGTATATCTACTCCGGCTATACGCGCCACAAATACACTCCTTTCATTTCTCTCTTACCTTTTTTATCTTTATCCCTGACGCTGCTTATGCTTCGGATCCCTGCAAATAACTCTAAGGACACCTTTACGTCGGATAATCTTACAATTCGAACATATTTTCTTAACTGAACTTCTAACTTTCATTTTCTTCTTCCCTTTTTATTCCGCGCGGCTTGCCGGCAAACAAGCAAAAATAATTAATTATCATTTATACCGGTATGTAATTCTACCTCTGCCCAAGTCATAAGAGCTAAGCTCAAGCGAAACCTTATCCCCCGGCAAAATCCTGATAAAATTCATTCTCATCTTTCCTGAAACATGAGCAAGGACTATGTGCTTGTTCTCCAATTCAACCCTGAAGATAGCATTCGGCAAAGCCTCTACCACTGTTCCCTCTACCGGGATTGCTTCCTGTTTAACCATTCTTATCTTCTTCCTAGCTCATTTCTAAATCGCGCCGTAACCCTCTTTAACGTGTTAATATTTCAGGGCCATTCTTTGTTATAGCGACCGTATCTTCAAAATGGCAGGATAGTTTGCCATCCTTTGTAACTATTGTCCAGCCGTCTTTCAAAGTCTTAATTTCTTCCGTTCCTTCGTTAAACATCGGCTCAATAGCGAAAACCATTCCCGCTTCGAGAATAGGGCCTCTTCCCGGAGATCCATAATTAGGGATTTGAGGTTCCTCGTGAAGTTCTTTTCCAATCCCATGCCCGCTTAGTTCTCTTACAACACCGTACCCATTCTCTTCAGCATGTTTCTGAATCGCGTTTGATATATCTGAAAGATGATTACCGGACCGGGCCTTGTCGAGCCCACTATCCAGAGCATCTTTTGTAATCTTCATTAATTTCTCAGCTTCACTGCTGATTTTACCAACAGCGAAACTCCGTGTGGAATCCGAATAATAATCATTTTTGATCACACCGCAATCAATTCCTATTAGATCACCCTCTTCAAGCTCTCTCGGACCGGGGATGCCATGCACAACCTGCTCATTTATTGAAGTGCAGAGTGTTGCGGGATACCCATGATATCCCTTAAAGCCGGGCTCGCCACCACTCGATCTGATAAACTCCTCAGCAACCTTGTCCAATTCAGCTGTCGTAATACCCGGTTTTATTAGTTCACCTACCATCAACAAGGTTTCCCGGAGAATCGCGGCACTCTGTCTCATGAGCTCAACTTCGGAATCTGCTTTCAATTTTATCAACTTAAGCCTTCCATTATTTCCGAAGTGATATCATCAATACTACGGTCTCCATCAACTGATATTAACAACCCTTTACTTTTACTATAAAAATCGATAACCGGAGTTGTCTGCTCAAAATATACTTCAAGCCTTCGTCTTACCGTTTCTTCCTTGTCATCATTTCTTGCAATGATTTCCCCTCCACATTTATCGCATTTTTGTGTATTTTTGTCGATCTCAACAATATTGTAAATCGCTCCACAATTGGTGCAAACCCTTCTTCCGGTCAAGCGCTTTACAAGAATTTTTGAAGCTACATCAATCAAAATAACTTTATTTAGTTCTATATCTTTCTCTTTAAGCAACCTGGAAAGAGCTTCGGCCTGCTTTAATGTCCTTGGAAAACCATCAAGAATCCACCCGGAAGCAATAGGTTCGCTCAATTTATCGGAAATCATTCCAAGAATAACTTCATCAGGCACAAGCAATCCCTGCTTCATAAAATCTTTAGCCTTATTCCCAAGCTCTGTACCCTTTCCAACCGCATCCCGCAGCAAATCGCCCGTAGATAGATGTTGGACTCCTACACTATCCGCTATCTTTACAGCCTGGGTACCTTTCCCAGCACCAGGAGGCCCTAATATTATAAGATTCTTTACCAACCCATGAATCCTTTCTTT
This sequence comes from Candidatus Latescibacterota bacterium, assembly GCA_030621255.1. GTDB lineage: Bacteria > Krumholzibacteriota > Krumholzibacteriia > Krumholzibacteriales > WJIX01 > JAGHBT01. The sequence continues at coordinate 11,646 of JAUXHZ010000004.1, read as the reverse complement.
AACTGAGGATTAAACGGCAGCATATATACTATCGTCTTCCTCTAAGATGACCCTTCTTCATAAAGCCATCATAATGTCTCATCAATAAATGCGTTTCTATTTGTTTCAAAGTATCCAGCATAACCCCTACGATAATAAGAAGGCCCGTACCTCCAAAATAGAAAGGCAACCCCCCTCTTCTCATTAGGATATCAGGAAGCACCGCGATAAACGCGAGGAATATCGCTCCGGGTAAAGTTACTCGCGTTAATATTCTGTCAATATAATCACTAGTTCTCTTCCCCGGCCTTATACCCGGTATAAATCCTCCGTATTTCTTCATGTTTTCGGCCATATCGGTCGGATTAAGAATGATAGCGGTATAAAAATAAGTGAAGAACACAATAATTAACGCATAAAGCGAAATATAGAACCAGGACCCGGGCGCAAGTATAGTTTGAATACCTGCTATGATACCGCTTCCTTTGAAGAACATAGCTATTGTACTGGGAAACATCATAATAGACTGGGCAAAAATAATTGGAATTACTCCAGCAGTGTTAACTCTGAGAGGGATGTATTGTGATCTTCCTCCATATACCTTGTTACCGACAATCCGCTTTGCATACTGAACCGGTATCCTTCTCTGTCCCTGAGTAATGAGTATCACTGCGGCAACAACGGCAACCATTATGACTGCAAAGAATACCATTCTGAAAGGAGTTATCTGCCCCAGTTTTATAGCTCTCCATGTGTTCAGAAAGTTGCCTGGATAACGGGCAAGAATACCAACCATAATAATCAGGGATATTCCATTTCCGATACCTCTTTCTGAAATCTGCTCTCCGAGCCACATGATAAAAATAGTTCCAGCTGTCATTGTAATAACAGTAATAATTCTAAAAGCAAACGGCGACATTGTAACAACTGATCCTCCACCGGGATTCATGCTCAGCAGGAAGTATGATATACCTACTGATTGAACAACAGCAAGGAGCACTGTTCCATAACGGGTATACTGTGTTATCTTCTTTCTTCCTTCTTCTCCCTCTTTCGCGAGCTTCTCAAAATATGGAATTACAGCCTGCAGGAGCTGGATTATAATCGACGCGCTGATATAAGGCATGATGCCGAGCGCGAAGATTGTAGCTCTACTAAGATTACCGCCGGCGAAGAGATCATAAAGAGCAAAAATAGTTCCCTTCTGATTCTGAAAGAACACCTTCAGCGCAAGCGGATTAACGCCCGGCGTTGTGATATGACCCCCAATACGGTAAACAATCAAAATCCCCAGCGTAAAAAGTATACGTCTCTTGAGTTCCGGAATACTGAATATATTCTGAAATTTTTTAATCATTACTGATTCTCCCCATTATCGAGTCCGGGAACCTTGTCGCCGGAAATCAGCTTTACCGACCCGCCTGCCTTCTGTATTGCAATGGCGGCAGATTTGCTTATTTTATCCACTTCAACTTCAAGAGCAATTTCTATAGTTCCATCCCCGAGAACTTTAACAGGCAGAGACGCCTTGTGTATTAACCCGGCTTCCATCATAACTTCAGCATTCACTTTTGATCCACTCTCAAAACAACCAAGTTTATCCAGGTTTACAAGCTGGTAATACTTTTTAAACTTGTTGTGAAAACCTCTCTTTGGTATACGCCTCTGAAGGGGCATCTGCCCGCCTTCAAACCAAGGAGGCACCCCGCCGCCGGATCTGCAATTCTGACCCTTGTGGCCATGCGTGCATGTCTTTCCACTACCAGATCCCACCCCGCGGCCAAGCCTCTTTCCCTTTTTGACTGCCCCTTTGGCGGGTTGAAGTTCATTCAATTTCATTTTATCCGTACTCCTTATTCCCTGAATGTTAACCAGGTTCCTCTTTAGAATCCGTTGCTTATTCCTTACCCGATTTATCTTCTTCGGCAACCTTAGCCTTTTTCACATTTTTGACCGCGGTAAGTCCCGCTGAAGATTTCCGGATTTCCGGAAGATTCTTTTCATCAATTTCTTCCCACCGGACCAGATGAGAAACCTTTTTAAGCATCCCTTTTATCTCCGGTGAATCATTTTTATAGATCGTCCTGTAATTTCTTCTAAGGCCCAAAGCCTGCATAGTGCGTTTATGTTTCTTTTCCTGCGAGCCTATTATGCTTTTTATCTGCGTAATTTTTAATTTTTTTGCCATATCTTTCCTCACTATCAAACCTATTCGAGTGCCCAATCAATCATTTAAATATCAACCCTATCTTTATTGATCACTCTGAAGCGGGTTTCTGCTTTTCAGCTTTCTCTTTCTCATCTCTTTTAGTGTCATCCAGATTAAAAAGCTGCTTAATTGACAAACCTCTCCGTTGGGCAACTTCTTCAGCGCTTTCCAGCCTCTTCAACCCTTCCATAGTAGCCTTTACCATATTATACGGGTTGTTAGAACCTATCGATTTTGTAAGTATATTTCCAACTCCGGCCACTTCGAGCACCGATCTCACTCCCCCGCCCGCTATAACTCCAGTACCGGGAGAAGCGGGTTTTAACAAAACCCTGGCAGCACCGAAGCAACCCGTAACCTTATACGGAATAGTGCCGTTTTTCAAAGGCAGTTTAATCATATCTTTCTTTGCGTTTTCATTCGCCTTTCGTATCGTATCACTAATTTCATTGGCTTTACCGAAACCTACACCAACCCTGCCCATGCCGTCACCAACCGCGACAAGAGCATTAAAACTGAAGTTTCGACCGCCTTTTACAACCTTGGACACGCGATTAATATGAATAGTCTGTTCCATATATTCCTGTCCGCCTGTATCCCTTTGGTTGCTTCTTCCTCTTTGTTCTCTTTTGTTATTCAACTAATACACTCCCATGGGTAAACACCCTGTTTTCAGAGTTAGTAATTTTAAAATTGTAACCCATTTTCTCTAGCTTCATCCGCTAATGCGGCAATTCTTCCATGATAAAGAAAACCACCTCTATCAAGCGCTACCTTTTTTATGCCTTTCTCAATAGCTTTTTCAGCGATAGCTTTTCCAACTACCTTCGAACGGCGCATCTTAATGCTTATAGCTTTACTTGCTTTTTTCTTCTTCTTGTTTGCTTCCGTCTTTCCCTCTTTTTCAACAGTTTCTGTCTCCGGAGACAATTCAATCTTCAGGCTGGAAGCTGAAACAATCGTTTTTCCCTCAACGTCATCAATAATCTGTGCATAGATATGATTTAGGCTCCGATAAACCGAAAGACGAGGCCTGTCGGCAACACCGAGCAGCTTATTCTTGTATCTGTTATGTCTTTTTTCCCTCGCTTTTCGCTTTTCTCTGTTCTTGTCTCTCACTATCTCCAGCTCCTGTTCTCCGTCAAGATGGAACACCCTTTATCAATTCAGCAGCCCTGGCGTTCCGGCTTTCCTTCAATATTCAATTAAAATCCTGTACCCACTGCCGTCTTGCCGGCTTTCCGTTTAATTATTTCGTCCGCATAGCGAATTCCCTTACCCTTGTATGGTTCGGGTGGCCGAAGCATACGTATTTCAGCCGCAACTTCTCCAACTTTTTGCTTATTTATACCTTTCACTTTCATTTTCTTATCTTCTACTTCAACTTCAACACCCTCCATTATCGGGTATATTACGATATGAGAATAGCCGAGGTTAAGCTCTAAAGATTTACCTTTGTGTTTAACCTTATATTCAACCCCATGAATTTCCAGCTCCTTTACAAATCCCTTCGAAACCCCTTCAACCATATTCGCGACCAAAGACCTTGTTAATCCATGCAGAGATTTATGTTTCTTAGATTCAGTAGGCCTTGATACAAGTATCTCATCATTTTTCAATTCAATTTTCATGTCACGCTGAAAAGACTGCTTCAGTTCCCCCTTAGGCCCTTTTACCGTAACAGAAGATCCTTTAATTTCCACATTAACACCGGATGGAACCGGTATTGGATTTTTACCAATTCGTGACATAACTTGTTTTAACCTCCGTAATAAAAATCAACAGTAAAAATAATCGGGGCGCAGACTTCACAACCCCCAGCGTTCTTTACCAAAGTTGGCATAGAACTTCGCCACCGACACCTTCAGCACGACATTCTTTGTCTGTCATAACCCCTTTTGATGTAGATATAATTGCCGTTCCTAATCCGCCCATAACTCTGGGGATACTATTTTTATCAACATATACTCTGCGGCTGGGAAGACTGACGCGTTGAATCTTAACGATAACACTCTTGTTATCCTTTGTATATTTTAAATATACTCTTATTACGCCATGCAACCCATCATCATAATATTTAATATCTTTGATGTATCCACTGTAAAGCAACACTTTAGCAATCTCCGCTTTGATTTTTGAAGCGGGGACATCGACATGATTCATTCCAATTCTGAATGCGTTTCTAATACGTGTTAACATGTCGGCAATAGGATCTGTCATCATCTTAGTTCCACCTCATGTAAAAAAATTCTCTAATCTACCAGCTCGCCTTTACAACACCCGGGACTTTTCCTTCAAGAGCCATTTGCCGGAAACAAATACGGCAAATTCCAAACTTCCTCATATAGCCCCTTGATCTTCCACACCTACCACATCTGTTATAGACTCGGACTTGAAACTTCTGTTTCTTTTTTGATTTTTCTATTAAACTTTTTTTTGCCACGAACTACTTCTCCTTCAGTCAGTCTTTACGCAACGGCATTCCAAGCAGCATTATCAATTCTTTAGCCTCTTCATCAGTTTTTGCCGTTGTTACAATAGTGATGTCCATTCCAATCACTCTGCTAACGTGATCGTAATCAATTTCAGGGAAAACAACTTGTTCCACAACCCCAAACGAATAATTTCCCCTACCGTCAAAACTTTTCGGATTCAAACCTCTAAAATCCCTGATACGCGGGATAGCAATATTTACCAATCTGTCAAAAAATTCATACATCATATCCCTGCGCATAGTAACTTTGCAACCAATAGAAACTCCATCGCGAATATTAAAACCAGCGATCGATTTTTTCGCCTTTGTTACAGCTGGTTTCTGACCGGTTATCACGGTCAAATCAGCTATTGCTGAATCGAGTATCTTGGAATCATCTTTAGCATCGCCAAGCCCCATGTTAACAACAATTTTAGTCATCTTCGGCACTTGTAATACATTGCTGTACTCGAACTTTTTCATAAGTTGCTTAGCAACTTTATCCTGATACAATTTCTTGATGTTAACAAAATCTTTTTTGACAGTCATTTTTCTCACCATCTAAATTATTAATTACATTATCGATTGCTATTCGCAACCCACTGCACCAAATTATGCTTCATCACTAATTGTTTCTCCGCACTTCTTGCATTTTCTCACATTACGCCCATCAGACAACTTAACTTTTGATGTCTTTGCGGGCTTTTCACACTTCGGACAAACCAACACTACATTTGAAGCGTAAATCGGGGCTTCTTTCTCGATTATTCCACCCTGCTCATCCTGACTAGTCTGCTTCGTATGCCTCATGATCATGTTGACCTTCTCTACAACAATTCTGCGAGAAGCAGGAAAAACCTTCAACACTCTGCCTTCAATCCCTTTTGAATTTCCAGCTATCACCTTAACTCTGTCATTTTTTTTAACTTTCATCGCTACTTTCACTTCCATTCACTACACAACTTCTGGAGCAAGAGATATTATTTTCATAAATTTCTTTTCCCTAAGTTCTCTAGCTACAGGCCCGAATATTCTAGTACCCACGGGTTCTTTACTCTCATTTATAATTACGGCCGCATTCTGATCAAAACGAATGTAACTACCGTCTTTTCTCCTTACTTCTTTCTTGGTACGCACAATAACACATTCTACAACTTCTCCCTTTTTTACACCACCTCCAGGGACTGCCACCTTAACAGAAGCACTGATAATATCACCGATCGACGCATATCTCCTCCTGGATCCACCTAAAACTTTTATACACCTTACGCTTTTGGCTCCTGAATTATCAGCAACAGCCAGATTTGTCTGCATCATAATCATTACTGTTTTCTCCTACTGCGCTTTCTTAACAATCTCAACAACGCGCCATCTTTTAAGCTTGCTAAGCGGTCTCGTTGAAATAACCTTTACCCTATCTCCCACATTGCACTTTTCTTCTTCATCATGAACCCATATTTTCGACCTTTTCTTAATATATTTTTTATACCTTTTGTGAAGTAACTGTCTCTCAATGGAAACCGTAATGGTTTTTTCCATCTTGTTACTTACAACGTCCCCAACCAAGGTCTTTCTGGTTTTTCTTTCTGTCATCTTGTCTCCTCACAAACGAAACACTCAAGCAGAGAATCAATCAGGCTTCCGAAACAGATATACCATCTCTTTTCTTCTCATTAATTATAGTTTTTACTCTAGCTAGTTCCCGTTTTGTCTCACGAACCTTTAAAGGATTATCCAGTCTTTTGAGTGCCAGCTGAATCCTATATTGGATTAGTTCTTCCAACAATTCGGATTCTCTCGATTCCAATTCCTCCAACATCATCTCTCTCAATTCTACTGCTTTCATATTTTAGACCATCCTGCTATTCACATAATAACTTGCAATATTTCCTGTATAGTTCAATTATCCCGGGACTTTACCCGTAGGGATTCTGCGCATAAATCTTGTTTTGATAGGCAATTTTGCTGAAGCAAGTCTCATTGCCTCTCTTGCTGCTTCCTGAGAAACACCCTCAAGCTCGAAAATGATACGGCCGGGTTTTACTACACAAACCCAATACTCAGGGGTTCCTTTCCCTTTTCCCATTCTTGTTTCAGCCGGCTTTACAGTAACCGGTTTATCCGGAAATACTCGAACCCAGAGTTTTCCGCCTCTTTGTACATAACGCATAATAGCAACTCTTGCGGCTTCGATCTGACGCCCCGTTAACCAGCAGCAAGCTTCAGCCTGCATCGCGTACTGCCCGAAACTGATGTTAGAACCTCTATAAGCCAATCCACGCATCCTGCCTCTTTGCTGCTTACGATACTTTGTTCTTTTAGGCATTAACATAAGCCATAACCTCTCTATTAATTATCTGCGCGAAGATTCTTCAATCGCTTCTTTTGACAATTCCTCTTTAAAATCTTTTGTAAAGAGTTCTCCTTTATAAATCCATACCTTCACACCTATCTTGCCGTATGTCGTGTAAGATGCGGTATCCGCGTAATCTATGTTAGCGCGTAGCGTATGAAGCGGAACTTTCCCTTCCATGTAATTTTCAACTCTTGACATTTCGGCACCGCCGAGCCGCCCGGCACAAGATATCTTTATCCCTTCAGCCCCCATCCTCATCGCTGATCCGATTGACTTCTTCATGGCACGGCGGAATGAAACCCTCATTTCAAGCTGTTCCGCGATATGCTGTGCCACTAACCGTGCATCCAGCTCAGGCTTTTTAACTTCTTTAATATCCAGGTTTATTTCCTTATCAGTCAGATGAGCCAGTTCTTCGCTCAGGAAATCAACTTCGGCACCCTTCCTGCCAATGACCATCCCCGGCCTTGCGGTGTGAATACAAATTCTAATTTTCCCGCTCTGACGCTCTATAATTATGGTTGAAACACCGGCTTTGGCAAGCCGCTTCCTAAGGTAACGACGGATCGTAAAATCTTCTTTAAGCCAAGCCGCATAATTCTTATTAGCAAACCATCTGGAATCCCACGTTTTGTTGATTCCCAGCCTCATTCCTATCGGGTTAACTTTCTGACCCAAAATATCCTCCTTATTTCCCTTTTCTGTCTATTTTAGTTTTTTCTCACTAGCTTCATGATTAACTATTACAGTAATATGGCTGCTTCTTTTTCTTATCCTGAATGCCCGTCCTTGAGCTCGAGGCCTTATTCTGTACATTGTTCTGCCTTCATCAACAAAAATCCTTTTAATCTGTATATCTGCCGGTTCTACAGGGTGATCCGATTTCTCTCCAAGATTGTGCATTGCCGAAAGAATCGTCTTCTGTACTACTTTCGCTGCAGCCTTTCCTGTAAATTGCAGCATTTCCAACGCTCTTTCTACAGATTTCCCACGCACCAGATCAACAACAAGTCTTGTTTTTCTGGCTGAAATCTTAACTCCCCGCGCTATAGCGCGTGCTTCCATCTTATCCTACCTCCATCAATATTAACCTAATTTCGCTCTTGCTTCCTTTTGGGCTTTTGTGGTATGCGATCTAAAAATTCGTGTTCTCGAAAATTCGCCAAGCTTGTGTCCTACCATGTTTTCAGTAACAAAAACCGGAATAAATTTATTTCCATTATGAACCGCAAAAGTATGTCCAACAAATTCCGGGGAAATTGTAGATCTCCGAGCCCATGTTTTGATAACTTTTCTGTCACCTATTTCGTCCATTTTTTCGATTTTACGTAACAGCTTTGCATCAATAAAAGGACCCTTTTTCAACGACCTTGGCATTTATCTCCTCCAACCTCTTTTATAGCCGAACAAATTCAGCACAATTACTGTTATCTATCCTTACTATCTCTTCTTCTTTCGTGAATAAACAATATCCTTATCAGAATGTTTTTTCTTTCTCGTCTTGTAACCCTTCGTAGGTTGTCCCCACGGCGATACAGGATGTCGTCCTCCACTGGTTCTTCCTTCTCCGCCACCATGCGGATGATCAACAGGATTCATGACAACCCCGCGAACTTTGGGTCTACGTCCAAGCCATCTCGACCTGCCCGCTTTCCCAATTTTAACAATACCATGATCGATGTTACTAATCTGTCCTATTGTGGCGTAACATTCCTTGCGAATCTTCCTGACTTCACCACTCGGCATGCGAAGCAGAACTTTGTCCCCTTCTTTTGCCATTAATTGAGCATAGGCCCCTGCACTGCGTGCTAGCTGCCCGCCTTTGCCTTTTGTCATTTCAATATTGTGGACAAAAATGCCGGTCGGAATGTTTTCCATGGGCAACGCGTTACCGATATGAATGCCGGCATCCTTCCCGGAAAGGACTTTATCTCCAACCTTTATTCCATTGGGAGTCAAAATATAGCGTTTTTCACCGTCAACGTAAACCAATAGAGAGATAAACGCTGAACGGTTAGGATCATACTCAATAGATGCAACCCTTGCAGGAACACCAAGTTTATTTCTCTTAAAATCGATCAATCTGTATCTGCGCTTGTGTCCTCCACCACGGCGGCGCATAGTAATCCGTCCAGTATTGTTTCTTCCGCCCTTGCTCTTAAGAGGTTTAAGCAGCGCTTTTTCCGGCGCTTTTTTAGTTAAACCAGAAAAATCCGTACTAGTTTTGAATCTCTGCGATGAAGTAGTGGGTTTGTATTTTTTAATAGCCATATGTCAATTTCCTTGTTTATTCTTCTGATTTTTAAAGTTATACCTGATCAAATATATCAATTGTGTCGCCTTTAGCAAGCGAAACGATAGCTTTCTTCCTGTCCGGGCGTTTTCCGGTAAACCGGCCGCCTTTTCTAAACATGGTTTTCACCTTGCCGTAAAGAATGCTTGTGTTCACCTTTTTAACCTTAACTTTGAAAGCCTTTTCTACAGCTTCTTTTATCTGTTTCTTGTTCGCCCTTCGATCAACCTCAAAGACGAATTTGTTACTTTGCTCCTTGAGATTTGTACTTCTCTCTGTAATAACTGGCTTGAAGATAATCTTGTTAATATTCACCATTCTACGCAAACACCTCCTCAAGAGAAGAAAGGGAGTCCTGAGTCAGAAGAAGCACATCAGCCTTGAGTATTTCGTAGGCATTAATGTTACGCCCGAGAGTAAACGCAACTCCCGACATATTCCTTACAGATTTGTAAATATTTTCATCAAATCCAGCAATAGCAAAAAGGACTTTTTTGTCATTTAATCCGGCGGATTCAAGAAATCTGGCAAAATCCTTTGTTTTCGGATTCTCCATCGTAAAATTCTCGACAATTACAACGCGATCCTCATTACTCTTGTCCGCGAGAACACTTTTTAAGGCTTTTCTTTTTACCTTTTGGGGAACATTAATTCTGTAATCCCTCTTTCTGGGACCAAATACGACACCGCCACCCTTCCATATAGGTGAAGATCTTTTCCCGGCTCTCGCTCTTCCGGTTCCTTTCTGCCTATATGGTTTTATTTTACTGTAACAAACCTCTCCGCGGCTTTTTGCCTGAGCCGTTCCACTCCGCTGATTAGCCATATAAGCACGGATCACATCGTACAAAACCGCTTTGTCAACATCTGTTCCAAAAAGGGAATCCGGCAAATCCATCTTCCCCTTTAATTCTCCGCTAAAATTATAAATTTTTGCACTTGCCATTATTTTAACCCTTTTTGTGTTGATTGTTGCACCGTTATCCTGAGAATTGTATTCCTCGCACCCGGAACCGCTCCTTTTATTAACAACAGATTATTTTCAGTATCCACATCCACAATCCGCAGATTCTTTACATGCTCTGTTGTATGCCCCATTCTGCCGGGGAGCTTCTTCCCTTTTATCACCTTGCCGGGATAAGCAGCCATCCCGATTGAGCCGGGAGACCTTGGGCCTCTTCCGCCATGCGATTTTCTTCCACCATGAAAGCCATGCCTCTTCATTACTCCCTGAAAACCTTTTCCTTTTGACTTCCCTGTTATATCAACCTTTTCAACACCCTCAAATATCCCGATATCAAGGAAGCTCCCAATTTCAAATTCATTAGGATCATCCACCCGAAATTCCTGAAGATGCCTATAAGGCGGAAGGTTGGCTTTGCGGAAATGCCCAAGCTTCGGAAGATTCGCCTTCGTCGGCCTAATCGTCTCGAACGCAAGCTGAACCGCATTATACCCATGACTCTTCTCCGTTTTCTTCAAGACAACGGGACATGGGCCAACCTTTATGACCGAGACAGGGACTACTAGCCCATTCTCGTCAAAAATCTGGCTCATTCCTATTTTCTTTCCAATCAACCCTAACATCTCTTCCTCCACATTAGACTTTGATTTCGATATCCACACCCGCTGGGAGATCCAATTTCTGCAAAGCGTCAACAGCCTTTGGTGTAACATCAGTAATCCAGATTAATCTTTTATGCACTCTTATTTCAAACTGCTCTCTCGATTTCTTGTTTACATGCGGTGATCTAAGCACAGTATAAACACTTCTTTTTGTAGGAAGAGGTATAGGGCCTGTTACCCCCGCGCCTGTCCTACGTGCAGTCCTTACAATTTCTCCTGCACTACGATCCAGCATAGTGTGCTCATAAGCCTTCAATCTTATTCTAATTTTCTGTCCATCCACAGGACAACCTCCGAGATTCTCAGTTACCTAACATTTTCAGTTACTCAATAATTTCAGTTACGACACCCGCTCCTACAGTTCTTCCGCCTTCACGAATAGCAAATCTTAATTCCTTCTCCATCGCTATCGGACAAATCAGATCCACCGTTAACCCTACATCATCACCGGGCATTACCATCTCCGTACCTTCCGGTAAACTCGCCACCCCGGTTACATCCGTTGTGCGGAAATAAAACTGCGGCCTGTATCCTTCAAAAAACGGCGTGTGCCGGCCGCCCTCTTCCTTCTTCAATACATATACCTTGCACTTAAACTTCTTGTGCGGTGTTATCGATCCGGGCTTCGCCGCTACCATACCCCGCAGCAGATCCTTCTTGTCCACCCCCCTCATCAGCAACCCAACATTATCCCCAGCCTGCCCGTCATC
>JAUXHZ010000326.1 GCA_030621255.1 Candidatus Latescibacterota bacterium | reverse complement strand
GTTAAAAAGAGGGGAAATAATAGTTTGTTTGACCGGCTAAGCAGAAGCAGTCGGACTCATTTTTTTTACGGGTTATTACTAAAGAGGTCTAGAAACGGGAGAAATACTCGTTGGCAATCTTTTTGGCTTTTCCTGAAAGCGCAAGAATCGCGATAAGGTTTGGTATTGCCATTAGTCCAAGAGCTGTATCTCCGAATGCCCAAACCAGTTCAAGAGAAAATATTGCTCCCAGGAAATGAACAATACAGAATATTATCCTGTATGGGAAAATTGCTTTTTTGCCGAATAGATATTCTACACTTCTGTCTCCATAATATGACCATGAAATAGCTGTTGAAAGGGCGAATAGAAAGACAGCGATTGTTACAATATAATTGCCGCCTTTGAAGAGAGGGGCCATCCCCTTCTCAAATGCCCACGCGGTTAGGGGAGATCCGTTTTGAAGAATCTTGCCCGTGAGTTGAATTTCGTTATTGTCGATGATTCTTCCCGTGTCGTCAATGAAGCGTATAATTTCATCAGTTTCCTTCTCGATAAATCCGCTAAATCTTATATCCCCATATACTATTAACGGTGTATCAATTGTACTGTTGTTTTTAGCAAAAATAATTTCTTCAGCGCGGCCCTCTGCTATTTTGAAACGTCCCTCCCTGAGTATGTCACTTTCATGAATAATACCGTTCTGGTGAACGCTTCCGGTCTTTTTCATTATTGTAATTCCGGATTGTTTGATAAACGGAACCGTTTCAATCTTTTTTTCTTTCCAAACACCGAGAGTAACTATGGTTAGCCCCGTGAGGGTACAGATTAAAAGAGTATCGATATATGGCCCCAGCATCGCTACAATACCCTCTCGAGCCGGTTCTTCTGTTTTCGCTGCGGCGTGGGCGATAGGAGCGCTTCCCTGACCGGCTTCATTGGAGAATATCCCGCGTTTTACCCCCCATATAAGCATAAACATAAAGCTTGAACCGAAGAACCCTCCAACACCAGCTTTGGCGCTGAAGGCATCTGAAATGATTGTTGTAAATGCGCTGGGAATGTTTCCTGCGTGCATAAACAGTATTGTGATGGCTCCCACAAAATAAATACCTGCCATAAATGGAACAAGCTTGCTTGTGACCTTGCCGATCCGCCGAATCCCGCCTATAATAACAAGTCCAATTAATATCGCCATAACAGATCCGGTAATCCATGTTGGAATTCCAAAATCACTTCGAAAAGAATCTGCGACGGTAAAAGCCTGAACGCTGTTTCCACTTCCGAAGGAAGAAATAACAGCGCATACGGCAAAAATTATTGCTAAAAATTTCCATTTGCTTCCCATACCTTTTTCTATGTAATACATCGGGCCGCCGGAAATTTCACCGTCCGGCCTGATCTTTCTGAAGTGTGTACTTAGAGTACATTCAGTGAACTTTGATGCTGTGCCGAGAATAGCCGTGATCCACATCCAGAACATTGCGCCGGGGCCGCCATAGTGAATTGCCGTTGCAACGCCGGCGATATTGCCGATCCCTATAGTCGCGGAAAGAGCGGCAGTTAACGCCTGAAAATGGTTTATCTCACCGGGATCATCAGGATTGTCGTATTTGCCGGCTATAACCAAGAGGCTGTGTTTTATTTTGCGCAGCTGGATAAATCGCATACGTATCGTTAAAAATATACCGGTGCCAAGCAGAAGAACCAAAAAATATGGGAGAGATTTGGGAAATTCCCAAATATATTCATATAGGATATCAATAAAACCTTTTATTGTGCCCATTTTTTTATACTCCTTGTTTTATTATCTCTTGAAAATAGCGTAACCCGGGTTGCTATCTTTAGTTTATAATGAGAAAAACGATTAATACTAAAATAATCGCCGGACAGAAAAACTTGAGTAATATACTGAATATCGGGCTGACATACTTAAATTTCGGGCAGCCTTTCATTATTTCATTTACCGCGTTGTTTGTTTTCCATATCCAGGCTATGAATATTGCAAGAAACAAGGCCCCGACCGCGAGCATTATATTGCCGAATATCCAGTCCATGAGGCTTAAAAAA
>JAUXHZ010000219.1 GCA_030621255.1 Candidatus Latescibacterota bacterium | reverse complement strand
CATTACCAAGGATACCATGGTTCGATGCCTTAATGCCGATTACTACGCTATAGCGGAAAGAACCAAAAGGATCACAAAACTGCTGACAGAGGCAAAATCAGCTCACATAACCACCGAATCGGGTACCGATATAATAATTCCGATTGAAGGAATAAACGGCATCGCTTCAACAGGACTTATTCATGACCGTGGAGGCTTCGGCAATCTTCCTTCAGGCGAAGCCTATCTTATGCCGGTTGAAAACAGCTCGAACGGCGTTTTCATCGTCGATGGATCGATGGCGGGGATCGGTGGTCTTACAGGTAAAACGCCGATAACAATTATTGTCAAAGACGGTTTAGCCGTGGAAATTACCGGCGGGCCGGAAGCGGACCTCTTAAAAGAAAAGCTCGAAGCAGTCGGGCCGAAGGCATTCAATACAGCGGAACTGGGGATCGGTACAAATGACACCGCAATAATAACAGGCAATATCCTCGAAGATGAAAAAGTTATGGGAACAATCCACATAGCTCTGGGAAACAACATGTCGATGGGCGGAACTGTTAATGTCCCTATCCATCTTGACGGGATCGTAAAAAACCCGACTGTAGAGTTTGACGGCAAAATTATTATGGAAAAGGGGAAACTGCTGATCGATTGAAAAGCGATATTCCCCCGGCCGGGAACGCCCGGCAAAATATTTGAACGTAATATTCGTATACCTCCGCAAGAGTATAGCTTTTGCACTATGTGCCCGCTTGCGCCGCTGCTGATTACATATTGCCGGAAGAAATACCCCTTATTGGAAACAACTGCAAACAGCGCAGAATCAAACACCACTGCAACACATAATATGGCATAATGAGAATTTATAATCAGCTGAAACCCCTAGATAGCCCTTCGTCCGGCAAAACGCATCCTTAAATATAACAAGCTGTTATGGGATTCTATCATACAGATGATATATATGGCACACCTATTGCTTTGCCAAAGACCCGAGGGAACAACCGGACTTTTAGAGACAAAAAGGAGGTCTCAACATGAAAAAGGTTTTTTTGGTCCTGTTAGCTCTTTCTTTGAGCTTTATGTTCATTTCATGCTCAGAGGACGAAAACACAGTCGCTCCTACACCGGAGCCGGATGCATTGGAAATCACTACGGGCGCGTCACTCACAACTGGGTACACCTGTTCCCCGTATCGTATGGAGATGGAAGTCACTGGTGGAACCGCCCCCTATACATGGGCGCTTGCAGCCGGTTCAACCCTGCCCACGGGTATGGAGCTCTCCATTGACGGTATTATTACAGGTATGATGGAATCTATAGGAAATCATAATTTTAGCATAGTCTGTACAGACGACAAAAGCGTTACAGACGAAGTGGCATTTTCGCTCGGGGTTGAAGTACCGGCGAACCCTTCAATAGCTATTTTCTTTGATGAAGGCGCCTCTGTATGCAGCGGGGATATGGGTATTACTTATCCGGCAGTCCTGGAGTGTTACGCCTATATTATGCTCGATGGAAATATTGCCACGCATGCAAGGGGAGCATCATTCAAGCTTAATCTCCTCGATTCCGAGGGTAACCGTCTTGACGAAGGGGATGATTTTATTTATACGACTATAACCTATCCTGTTCACGTTAGTGTCCCCTTAGGCAGCCTTAACAGCGGATTGGCTGTAGGTTTTGACAGAGCGATGCCTTATAAGGCTCCAATCGGAATTTGCTCATTCAGCCTTATGCTTTTTGAAAGTTTTGATAAAATGTCATTTGAGATTGTACGCAACGAATTGGAACCTGGTGCTACAACGCCAGTATTCCTTGACGGTGACTATGAAACACACAACGCTATTGGACGCAGGGCGGCTATAAATTATTAATAGCTGATCGTTTTACAGTTGAGTAAAGACTACCCCCGGGAAATGTGAAGAGTTCACTTTCCCGGGGTTCTTTTATTTTTTAAAGAGATCTTTTAATGCCTTAACCCCTTTTTTCTTCAGCTCATCAACTGCCTTATCTTTGGCTTTTTCTTTAGCTCTGCTTTGGTCCAGCGCCACTCTGGGAGATTTTACGGTTCCGCCTATATCAAACACAAAAAGAAGATTTCCTTTGTCATCCCTAAAAAGATTTACAAAATCGCTATACTTCCGTAAATCCTTCATTCTTTCCTGCGTTCCGGGTGGAATAGTCAACCTGGCGGTTAAATCGAGCGTTTCATCAAAGCCGATTGATCCTCCCGCGAGGATATCACCATCTCCTGATTTCATATTCCAATCTTTAATAATCACCCTTCCATCGGAAATGACAAGATTCCCATTCCAGGTGTCATAGTGATACCTCTCATATTTTGAGAGATCAATAGGGAGAACCTTTGAGAGTGGCGAAAAATATTTCGATAAATCCACCTGTCCATCCCTTGAAAAAATCGAGCACCTTGCATGGAGCGATTTGGCCGGAGTTTCGTCAGGGGCAATAGTAACTCTGCCTGTACCCTTTATATCAAAATTGCCTTTAATCAAACTCCCCGAGTCTGAAAATCCGGAAAGGATTTTATCCGCATCAAGATTTTTTGCCGCTATATTCGCTGCAGTTTGTATCTGATACAGATTTTCAAGGTTAACCGAAACTGCTGATTCAACACTGCCGCCGGCAAGTTCAACCCGTACCGGATCAAGAAGAATTTGTCCATCCCTGATTTCGCCCTCCATATTCAGCGAAGTAATAACCGCGTGTGATGTAACTATGGAATCAAGCTTAACAGAGATATCTGAATGTTTCAGGAAAAGGAGCGTTACCGGGTTGGCGGCAAGCGGATTACCACTTAAAGTGGAAGCGCTGATCTCCTTCTCAGCCCTTGATTCTTTTTGCGTTTTCGCGTCTGATTGTGAATCAGCCGCCGCAAATTGCCTAACGTCAATGCAGGAGCCGGTAAGGCCTACCGAAATTTTACAATCGGTGCGTAACTGTCTAAATATTTTACCAAACTCCGCGGGGGAGAAAGCGGGAGCGCGGTCAGAGCCGAAAAGAGAAATAACTTCAAGTGCCGCGGGCAGAATATTGGGAAAGGAAGCCTCTATCGAAAACGGCCTTCCGTTTATCTTGAAATCAGATTTGACATCTTCCACACTTCCGCCGTTTATACCTACCTCAAGATTCAGGGCTGAGATATTCACCGGAGAATCGCCCGGAATAATTGAACAATTCTTAACCTTCAGCTTTCCACCGAAAGCAAAATCCCGAAAAATATGTTCTGTATTAAAGGGAATCCCTTCAGAAATATTCTTA
>JAUXHZ010000037.1 GCA_030621255.1 Candidatus Latescibacterota bacterium | reverse complement strand
TACATCGCGCATATCGCCGGATATATGGCAGGTTTAATAACGGCTCTCATTTTCCGCGCGACCGGATTTGAGAAAAATATCCTTCATACAAAGGTTCGCAAAAAACAAATAGACGCGGGCATTTTGAAAGACCCTCGCTTCAATAACGCTTGCGAACTCATGCGGAAAGGAATCACAGAAAGAGCAATAAGTCTCTTTTCAAAACTTGTCGAGGAAAATCCGGATGATACTGTTTTGCTGCGGGATATAGCAATGATTTACAGAGAAAACGGGCTTGAAGATGACTCACGTAAAACCGGCGAACCCGTACTTAAAAAACTCCTCCAGAGTTCTAAAAATGATGAAGCCGCGAGTTGGGCAAAAGAGTTTATTTTACAAAACCCCGATCAGTGTTCATCTTCTCAATTGCTGCTGAAGGTCGGAAAATGGCTCGTAAACCAGGAAAGATATGATGAGGCCTATGATATATACATCTATATTCAAAAACACTCCCCGCTGCCTCTTCTATCAATAAAGGCTTCAATTGCAATGGCGGAATTACTCAGCTCGGAAATGAACAATAGCTCATACGCTTTAACAATACTGAATGAATTAAAGGATAAAGGCCTTGAACCGGAATGGCGTAATAGAATAAACGAAATTGAATCAAATATAAAAGCAGTTTCTCACCCGGGCAATCTCGCGCACCACTCTCCTGCGGGCCATTAGATCCGTTCGATCACCTCTTCCACAATTTCCTTAAATCCTTCGCAGTTTCCCACAAGCCTTGAACGAATAATTCCATCTTTATCAATGATAAATGTTGTCGGAGTATAATTTACATGAAGAACGCAGCGTGAGTAAGATTTGCAATCAAGGAGAACCGGAATTGTGACATTCTTTTCTTTTAGTATTGCCCTTGTTTTATTTAAATATCCCTTCATGTTAATCAGGAATAATTTGAATCCGAGCTCATCCTCCATATTTTTCAGTTTCTCCAATTGCGGCAACTCCGCAATACAGGGAGGTCAGGTTGGGCTCCAGGCGCTTATCACCAATTTCTTGCCTTTATAATCAGATAGATTATAATATTTTCCCTCAGTATCAACAAATCGGCTTCCGTGCAATAATGTCTTATGCCCGATCCTACTCTCCAGAATTTTCTCGTCAAGCTCACCGGCATTGTCCGGATATACGATCGCGTAAAGACTGTCCAGCTTTACTTCGCCGCGTTCGCCCGGAACCCCCGCGACGAAATTAATATAGGCTTCTATCGCGCCCCTTCTTTCACCTTTTTCCCACAATATTTTCCCAAGCTGCTTTCCCGCAAAAACGTTGTCCGCCGACTTTTTTAATAGTCCCAGGGCGAGATCTTCCTTCCCCTGTTTGCTGAGGGATTCTCCGTAGAGCATTCCGGCGAAAGAATTTTCAAATGAACTATTCCCAACATCGATAGCCTTTCTAAACATTTCTCCCGCGAGTTCGTTTCTCCCTCTGTAACCCAGATCAAAACCCAAATAGACAAAGAGTCGGAAGCCCTTTTCATCACTCTCAAGAAGGCTTGCGGCAAAATCGATGGCCTCTGTACTGTCAACACTCCATAAATAGGTGAATTTTTTATAGCAAAAAGTCCCTCTGATAACAGGATCTTCTTCTGTTCCCATAACTTCGTCAAAGAATGCCATCGCTTTTCCCGACTGCCCTGAATCCTCCGTGAGGGTGTCAAAAATCTTGTTATACGCAAATTCCCTGCACATATGCTCCGGATGATTATTTAAAAATATCTTTAGCCGTTCAATCCTCTTTGCTGTACCCTCTATTGAGGAAGCGGCCTCAAGCTCTTCCATAATATAAAGATCCGATTTTTCCTTTCCCCCCATACACCCCATAAAAACAAGAATCATTATTAACACAACAGCTCCGGCATTTTTTTTGTTTATCATTTCCGTCTCCTGTCCCAATCGTTCATGACTAATCCGCACATTCGAATAATCCTTGCCGCATATTGGACTTCTTCAAGGAGATACCCAAGTTTCTACAGAGACCTTTTATCAAGAAATTCCGTAATTGTTTTAATAACATAATTCTGCTTCTGAATACCCAGTTCAGGATAAACGGGGAGGGCAAGGGTTTCATCAGCCGCCCTTTCCGATTCGGGCAGTCTTCCCCTCTCCCATCCGAGAAATGAAAAACACTCCTGGCAATGAAGGGGCACCGGGTAGTAAATCGCCGTACCTATCCCTTTATCGGTAAGGTATGCACGCATCTCATCTCTCCGGGGTGTACGAATAACATACTGGTTAAATGTACTCTCGTTATACTCTTCGATAAAGGGAGGGGTTATCCCCCGAAGGCCGGAAAAGGCCTTTTCATACCGTGAAGCGTTTAGGCGTCTAGCCCTGTTCCATTCTTCAAGGTATCGAAGCTTAACTTCCAATACAGCCGCCTGAAGAGCGTCCAGCCTGCTGTTTATCCCGACATATTTGTGCTTGTACTTCTCTTCTTCCCCGTGCATGCGAAGGGCTCTGATTCTGTCCGCGATATCACTGCTGTCTGTTATAACCATTCCGCCGTCACCGGGGCCTCCAAGATTCTTTGAAGGGAAAAATGAAAAACACCCAACATCACCGAACATTCCACATCTCTTACCATGATAAAGCGCCCCGATTGACTGACACGCATCTTCAACTATGAACACCCCTCTTTCAGCAGCAATCTCTGTAAACTGATCCATCTCAACGCTCTGGCCGAACAGGTGAACAACAATCACGGCTTTTGTCCGTTCCGAGAAAGCTGAAGCCGCTTTTTCCGGATCAATATTAAATGTCCGAGGATCTATATCGGCAAAAACGGGAGTGGCGCCAACTCTCACTATTGAACTTACCGTGGAAAAAAAAGTGTACGGAGTGGTTATAACTTCGTCACCGGGCCCTATACCCAGGGCCATAAGAGAAAGAAGTATTGCATCCGATCCCGAAGCGGTTCCAACAGCATGCTCAACACCGTAATAGCTCTCCATACTTTTTTCAAATCTGTCTACGGAAGGACCTAGTATAAACTGCTGGCTGTTAAAAACCTGGTCCACGGCCCGGTGAATCTCATCCTTAATTTTTTCATGTTGCGGGATCAAATCCAATAGTTTTACTTCCATCTATCCCTCCAAACTCCAAATATTAAACGCACATACGATATACCGGTTCAGTATAGTATTCCAAAAAGAGGAGGTAAAGTGTTATTAACCTTCCGTTTTTTTACACTTTCAATTTATCGATTCAGAATGTATCCTTCAGGAAAGAGAACCGTTCACTTTCCTTGTATCTTTGGGATTCAATCTGATATCGCCACACTAAGCCTGAAAAGGAGTGACTTCCATGAAGGATATAACAACCGTTAAAAAGATAATACAGGGCGGGTTCGGCCTGGCGTTCTATGAGGGTGAAACGGTATTCCTGCCATATACAGCCCCCGGAGATAAGGTTAAATTCTCCGTTGAAAAAAAGAAGGGAAAGGTCATTTTCGGGCGTATAGAAGAAATTCTTGAACCTTCAAGTATGAGAAAAACCCCCGAATGCCCCAATTTCGGCAAATGCGGAGGCTGCCATTTTCTTCACCTTGACTATGAAGATGAGATTAAAACCAAAAAAAATACGGTTCTTGAAACATTTGAGAAAATCGGCAAATTTAAAGCCGTGATTAACGATATCATTCCCTCCCCATCACGTTTTGGATACAGAAATCATTCTATCTTCCGTACAGACGAATCCGGCCGTCCAGGTTTCGTTATGGCCGAATCGGACAAAGTTATACCATTTCCTCAAAATGGCTGTCTCCTTTTACCGAAAAGCATGAGAGAAGCGATCGCCGGGCTCAGCAATGATTCTCTAAAACCAAACAGTGAAGTGCGTGTCCGTATGGACAAGTTCGGGGCGATTCACTTCTGGGGCCTGAACAAGACCTTCAGCCCCCCTGATATACTTATGGAAGCCGGAGGATATTTCTTCCCTATCTCTCCGGAGACATTCTTCCAGGTAAACACTCTTCTTAATAACAAGCTTCTTGAGTTAGTCCTTTCTCTAATCCGAAAAAAGACTAATAAAATTGTGGATCTATATTGCGGCGCCGGATTTTTCACACTGCCGCTTGCTGGAAAAGCAACACAAATTATCGGAATAGAGGGGGCCGAAAAAGCGTGTGAGAATGCACGCGCGGCCGCAAAACTGAACAAAATCCCGAATACAAATTTTATAAAGGGTAATGTAGAACAAAAATTTAAGAAAATGGGGAAAGTCAAACTCATCCTCGCCGATCCTCCAAGATCAGGAATAGCAAAGAAGGTCCTTGAAGAAATCGTAAGGCACAAACCGGAGGAACTTATAATAATATCCTGTGACCCACCCACACTCGCGAGAGATACCTCCCGGCTGATTCAAGCAGGTTATACTCCTTCCGGCATCTATCTTATTGATCTTTTCCCGGGAACATTCCACATAGAGACAGTCATTCATTTCAAAAAAATCGAATAGCCCGCATTGATGATTTAGCAGTGAGAGGATTAGCCTCCCCCTATTACAGTGCCGTATAAAAAATCAACTTATGTCCGAATGAGTCCATTCAATTTTTACATTCAGCCTGTCCCTGTCGTAATACTTGTCAACATCGACAAGGCTGGGAGATTTTTTCACCTCTTTGAGAGGCACCTTAACTAAACGTGATTTCTGCATAGCCACCATATAGCCGACATCTCCATTCTTGACCATTTCCACTGCGTTATTCCCGAAACGCCTCCCCATCTGCCTGTCCTTTTGTGAAGGGGAAGCTCCCCGCTGTAAGTAGGCAAGCGCCATATATCTGGTATGCTCAAAGTTATGTTCGAGAAGGCCTTTAAGATAATTCCCTACTCCACCGATGCTATAGTGCCCGAATTCATCCAGCTTGGCGTCTTTCCTGACTTCCTCCTCACCCGCTATGTGAGCGCCTTCAGCTACAACTATCAATTTGTACATATGATCAAGCCCCATCCGGCTGCTTTTATCAAGCTTCTCTTCCAGAAGTGAGATCAGCTTCTCTATTTTAAGAGAGTACTCCGGTATCAGAATTACATCAGCAAATGCCGCTTCTCCGCCTCTGAGCGCGAGCCAACCCGCGTGCCGGCCCATAACCTCAAGGAAAAAAATAGTCTGGTGAGACCTGGCGGAATGAGATATCTGTTCGGCGGAATCACAAATAACATTAAGCGCTGTATCATATCCCAGAGAATACTCCGTCCCGGCCAGATCCCTGTCAATCGTCTTCGGGATCCCAACAATCGGCACACCTCTATCATTCAGAACAGCTCCGGCACCCAGCGTGTCATCTCCCCCTATTGCTATGACTACATCCAGCCCCAGCTTCTTCGCATTTTCTATTACCAGTTCTGTCCGGTCTCTTCCCTCGGACACCGGGTTTGTTCTGCTGCACTGAAGCCTGCTGCCGCCAAGACGGCTGTACTCACGGACAATCTCGGGGCCAAGCTCCACCACATATGGGGTTGTGTCTTTAGCCACAAGGGCTTCCCACCCTCGTTTCAGGCCGATAATTTCATAACCATATTTTGAAGCTCTCTCTACAATTCCCGCTATTGCCGGATTTAACCCCGGGGCATCTCCTCCGCCTGTCAATACACCTATTCTCATTAAATAACCTCCCTCGCAATTCAAAATACGGTAACCTGCTATGAAACCGGGCATTCCCTGTTCACGCGTGATCACAAATTAGATCTTTTTGCCGTTTTACTACTCTATAAAGCTTTTCAGAGATATATTCTTTTTATAATGCCCCTCCCGGAAATATTTTAATACTTTAATATAAGTCTCCGGAGGTATAAATCCCGGTACAACCTGAATCAGTTCCCCGTCACTTTCCAGATATGCCAGTGAGGGATATCCCCGGACTCCAAGCTTCCGAGCCAGAGAAAAGGGACTGTATTCATTATCCCTGTACTTGAATGTATTATTTTTATCCTCCGCGTTAACTCTAATGCAGACATAGTTTTTTCTTAAGTATTTCGCAACATTATCCTCGGAAAAGGTACGCTCTTCCATTACCTTACACCATTTACACCAAGAAGTGTAAAAATCTATTACGACAGTCTTGTTTTCTTTTTCGGCAAGGGCTAATCCCCTTTCAATTGAAAGCCATTCACCAGAGGACCCGGCATTCTCACAGCCGGTCAACATAAAAATAATGGCCCCGGCAAGGATAATCTTCTTGATATTTTTCACAGCAACTCCCTTTCCATAACAAACAGTATTACACTATCTTCTTTTATTTAATCCATAATATATTGTGAAAAGAATAATCATTTTACTTTCACTTTTCAAATATTATCGAATTTACCTTAAGGAGCTTCTTGAAAAATGCTCCGGAAAGTAATAATATCCGGTAAGTTGTTAATTAAAACATTTAACCGAAAGGAAATCATGAAATCATTGAAAAAAATTCTTCTGATCGCGATTTGCATCTTTTGCTGTCTATCAATCTTCTCCCGATCGGCTCCGGCAAATAATCAAATTGAAGAGACCGCCAACGAAGAGAAGATCGGTCTTAAAATTGAAGAATGGCTGGTCCTTGGCCCAGCCTCGACCCCCTTTCCGACCTTCAATGAAGAAGAAAAGGAAGAAGCCAAAAGCATTTTTCTCCTGTCATACGATTTTATTCCCCCTGAACAATTACAACCTGAAGCCGGGAAGGAAATCAATTTTCCTGTCCGGCAGAGATTCTCGTGGAAAGTAGTAAAAACGGACGATGCGGGTGTCATACTATCAAACGGCCCGCGTAAACCTGAAACAGCATATTTAGCCTCATACCTGGAACTGCCCCGTTGGGCGGAATTGCAATTTAAAGCAAAAGGAACACACCCCTTTAAACTGATGATAGACGGGAAAAGCATCATAGAATGTAAAGAGAACGGGACTGAAGAATACAAGAAGGGAACCGTAAAACTTAAAAGGGGAAAACACACTATAATTGTAAAAACCGTCTGTGCCCCCGGAGATACAATAGACTCATGGAAATTCGACGCCTTCATAGAGACGCAGAAAACACCCGAACCTGACACACGTTTGTCTCTGGTCCCCGTCAGAAATATAACTATTGGAGATATTCTAGATCCCCCTCACATAAACAGCGTTAATCTTTCCCCGGACGGCAACCTTGCCGCCTTGATGATTCGCACTATTATTTCCCCCGATGGAGAGATAGAAAACAAACTGGAAATCAGAAATAGCGCGGACGGAAGCCTTGTAAGAACAATTATCTGCCGCGAAGGCATAAAGGGATTCAAATGGACTCCGGACGGAAAATCGCTGTCATATACCGTATCCAAAAAAGAGAAAACATCTATAAGAATCATAGAACTGAAATCCGGTAATGATAAAAATATTTCTGAATCGATCAAGAGATTTGAAAGCTATAAGTGGAGCCCGGACGGTGAATTTATCATCTATTCAGCCTCTGCAGAAGCTGAAAAAAATGAAGACGGCGTAAAGAGGCACCGCGGAATATCCGATAGGACCAATTTCGCCCGGCATAGATCATACCTATATCTACTATCGGTAAGGAATGGTACTACAAGAAAAATTACAACAGGGAAATACACTTCCCATCTTGCCGATATTCATCCGGATGGGGAAGATATCCTTATCACACGCAGTTACGAAGATCTTTCAGAAAGACCATATCAGAAAACGGAACTTGTCCGGGTTAATCTGAAGGCGGCAAGCAGCGAGGTCCTCTGGAAAGGGAAATGGTTCAACAACGCTGTGTGGTCTCCTGATGGAAAAAAAATAGCTGTCTCCGCAGGAGCATCTTCATTCGGAAAGATTGGAAAGAATGTTTCTGAAAATACGATTCCAAATGATTACGATGGCCAGGTGTATATATTTGACCCCGAAAGCAAGGATGTTACAGCGATAACCAGGGAATTTAAACCCTCCGTGAGAAGAACTTACTGGTCAAAGTCGGATAACAACATCTATCTTGTCGCTGAAAACAAATCGTTTGTCAGGCTCTTTAGATATTCTGCCCGCCGCCGGAACTTTAAAGAGCTGCAAACCGGTTGTGATGTGATCTCATCAGGTGATTTTGCCGGCGATAAACCGGTCGCTGTATTTACCGGTACGTCCGCAGACCAACATCAGAAACTCTACCGCATCGACCTTGAAAAAAATAGTGTA
>JAUXHZ010000268.1 GCA_030621255.1 Candidatus Latescibacterota bacterium | reverse complement strand
ATACCATGAATCTGAAAACGCCGGAATTGACACCAAGCCCCCCGGAGAGGTTCCGCATGTCGAGCCTGACGAGGTATTTAACTGGTTATACAGGCCTCAGATTCAGCGGGTGGATCTGCTTTTTAACGCGCTTCACGGCGGAGCGGGAGAAGACGGCACGGTCCAGGCGCTGCTCGAAACCGCGGGTGTTCTTTACACGGGAGCGGGGGTTCTCGGAAGCGCGATAGCGATGAACAAGGATCGATCAAAGGCGCTTATGCGTGAAACTGGTGTGCAGACTGCAAGGCATATTCTATTTAATTGCTCCGGAGGTATGGGGAACGGAGAAATTGAGGGAAAAGTAAGTTCGGAAATCGGGTTCCCCGTAGTTGTAAAACCGAACTGTCAGGGATCAAGTGTAGGGTTTTCCTTTGTGGAAGAGGTTTCCGGGCTGGAGAGCGCGCTTAAAAGGAGTTGGGAGTTCGGCGATGAACTGATAGTCGAAAAATATATCCCCGGAAGAGAATTGACAGTTACCATTATTGGCGGAAAGGCCTTTTCGCCGGTCGAGATTGTTCCGGAGGGCGGATTTTATGATTATAAATGCAAATATACAAAAGGGAGCAGTAAATATATCGTGCCCGCCGGGATTGAAAAGAAAAACGCAGAAAGATTAAAGAATGAAGCGCTCCTTACTTATGAAGCCCTTTCCTGCCGTGATTACGCCAGGGTTGATTTCAGGGTTGATAAAGATGGCGGGATATTTTGTCTCGAGCTTAATACATTACCGGGAATGACCCGATTGAGCCTCGTGCCGATGGCGGCGGCGGAAGCCGGAATACCTTTTGATATGTTAATAGAAAATATCTGTTTTCTCGCGCTCGCGAGGAGCGGAAGAACAGGAACAGCTTCATAATTTGATAAATAAAATATAGCATTTTCTTTTATTAAGAAGATTAGGCTGGAGGGAAAGATGGATCGAATAGAAAAAATGATGAAGGAATTTACTGAAACGGCTGGTGTTTCCGGCGCTGAAGAAGAGGTTTTTGCCTTGATGAAAAAGCATCTTGGAAAGATTGCTTCGATCGATAAGTGCGGACTTGGTTCATTCGTCGGGCATCTGAAAAAGGGGCGGAAGAAACCGCGTATTATGATAGCCGGCCATATGGATGAAGTGGGGCTTATGGTATCTCATTTCTCGGGGTCATTTATTAAATTCAACACAATCGGGGGATGGTGGGCTCCCCGGCTTCTAGGATTACCGGTCAGGATAAAAACCAGCAAGGGCTGTGTGCGCGGTGTAATTGCCTCAAAAAGCCCCTTCCATATGGAACCGGAAGAAAGAAAAAAGGAAATAAAAACGAAAGAACTGTATATAGATGTTGGACTTACCGGCGATAAAAAACCTGAAAAGCTGGGGATAATGCCTGGTGATCCGGTTGTTCCCGATACCCCTTTTCTCCCTCTTGATGGAGGCAAAACATATCTCGCGAAGGCCTGGGATAACAGAATAGGGTGCATGGTTGTTGTAGAAACTTTAAAAAAACTCAGCCGCCTTGATATACCAAACGCGGTCTATGGTGTCGGGACTGTTCAGGAAGAGGTAGGATTAAGAGGAGCTGTAACAAGCGGGTATCATGTAAATCCGGATGTGGCTCTGACGGTGGATGTAGGCATAGCTCAGGATATTCCCGGAGGCCCTGAAGGGGGAATGGAAAAATTGGGGGGCGGTGTGTCGATTTGCGTATATGATAATTCCCTGATACCAAACAGGAAGCTCAGAGATCTTGTTATTTCTGTCGCTGATAAGAAAAAAATACCATATCATTTCAGCTCCATATCAGTCGGAGGGACTGACGGCGGTAAGCTGCACATGGACAGATCCGGGGTTCCGACTATTGTTTTCGGAATTCCGACACGGTATATTCACAGCGGCGCGGGGATATTGGCCAGAAGTGATTTTGAGAATGCAGTGAAATTAGTAGTTGAAGTTGTTAAATCTCTGGATGAGAAAACAGTCCGGAAGCTGATATAGATTTTTGATAATCCGCGGGGCAGTGTTTTATAGACTTGCCCGCGGGTCTCTGCGAACAGGAAGGGAACACGCAATGACTCTCAAGGTGTACAACCGGTATACAGGAAGGAAAGAAGAATTTAAACCTGTTAAAGAGGGCTGTGTCGGTATCTATTACTGCGGATTGACTGTACAGGATAAGCCTCACATGGGACATATGCTGGCATTCGTGGCGGGCGATATTATCAGGCGTTATCTGAAATATTTAGGGTATGATGTAACCTATATTCAGAATTTCACAGATGTTGATGATAAAATAATAAGCAAGGCGAGCGAAGAGGGTATTGGATTTAAAGAACTCGCCGAGAGAAATATAGAGGAGTATTTCCGCTGCTCCGAGCTTCTGAATATAATTCCAGCCGATGTTTATCCAAAAGCCACAGAGCATATAGATGATATAATTGATCTTATAAAAAAGCTGGAAGAAAAGGGTTTTGCCTACGAATCAGCAGGGGATGTCTATTTTCGCGTCAGAAAGTTTGAAGAATACGGCAAGCTGTCCGGCAGGAAGATAGATGATCTTAAGGTTGGAGCTAGGATAGCAGCGGGAGAAAACAAGGAAGATCCTCTCGATTTCACTCTCTGGAAAGCAGCTAAAG
>JAUXHZ010000111.1 GCA_030621255.1 Candidatus Latescibacterota bacterium | reverse complement strand
GCTTTGCCTGAAACGGACCATAAGGGAAAGCCCCAGTTTTTGAACCTGACTTCCAACATCGTTAAAATAATATTCAGCTTCAACATCATATCCAACTTTCCTGTAAAGATTGACAAGGGCATTTCCTACAGCGGCAGCCCGGGCGGAAACAAGTACAAGCGGCCCGGTTGGATTAGCTGAAACAAATTCTATCTGGATTCTTCTTCCCCTTCCAATATCAAGATCTCCATAAGACTCTTTTGCTCTATTAATTTCCAGAACCTGATTTGTCAGATAATTTACTGAAAAGAAAAAATTTATAAACCCCGGGCCGGCAATTTCAATCCTGTCGATAAAATTTTGGTCAAATGAAATTTTTCCAACAATCCGCTCTGCGAGTTTACGGGGATTACTTCTTATCTTTCCCGCGGTTATCATGGCAATATTACTACTCAAATCACCATTTGAAAGATCCTTCGGACGTTCAAGCTGAATTTCGTTTCTTTCTATTTCCAGCTCAAGTTCACAGGCTGAATTAAAAAGTGTTTCCCTTATTCTTTCTATGACCCTTCCATCCTCACAGCCTCTTTCCTCAACCATCCGGATATTCCTCTCTGGGAGCGTCACCCCAAAACTTCTCAAGCGCGTAAAACCCTCTCGCATCCGGCTGAAAAATATGAAGAACAACATTAAAACAATCTATCAAAATCCAGTGCGAGGACTGATATCCCTCAACCCTGAACGGCAACCCCTTTTTCTTCAGATCATCTATGACAACGTCCGCGGCAACACGCCCCTGAATATTGCTTGAAACGGAACATATCACAAAATAATCAGCGATACTCGATATCTTCTTCAGATTAAGAAGGACTATATCATCCGCCTTCTTTTGCCATATCAGCTTGACAATTCTTTTGGCAAGCCTCTTCGGTGCGATCTTTTTCAATTAACTCCAAACCCCCCTTATTTTTTTCCCGCAAGACGGACAGCATCCGGCATCGATAAGATTCAGGGCAGAATAACCTTTTCGTTCAATTACTACTCTGCCGCACTCCGGGCAATATGTATTTTCCGTACCCTCAATGAATATATTACCAATATAAACATAATCAAGGTATCTTCTTCCGATTTCATAGGCTTTCTCCAGGGTTTCAGCAGAAGTAGGAGGTCTGTCATTCATCCTGTAATGAGGGAAAAAACGGGAAAAATGCAGAGGTATTTCCCTTGATACCCCCGAAAGCCATTTGACCATCTCTTCAATTTCTTCAAGACTGTCATTTAATCCTGGTATCAGCAAATTGGTCACCTCAATATGCGATGCGGCTGAAGCGATTTCAATAAACCTTTTTACAGACTCTACTTCTCCACCGCAATATTCTCTATAAAAATTGTTATTGAAACTTTTCAGGTCAATATTGAATCCGTCAACCAGAGGAGCTATCCTCAACGCGGGATCTTCTTTGATATAGCCGTTTGTAACAAGTACGGATTTCAACCCCGCTTCTCTCATTAAAGGCAAAAGATCGATAAGGTATTCAAACCAAACTAGAGGTTCTGTATAAGTAAAAGCAATTCCCACTGAATTTTCACTTTCAGCAAATTCAATAAGTTCCCGGGGTGAAATATTTCTGGTAGCTACTGTCTCTTGAGAGATATTCCAGTTTTGACAATTCTTGCAGGTAAAAGTACATCCATTAGGCCCTATTGATACTATCTGAGTACCCGGCATAAAATGAAAGAGGGGTTTTTTCTCAATCGGATCCAGATTAACAGCCACTGTTCTCCCGTAAGAAAGGGTGTAAAGTTTACCTCCCCTGTTTTCCCTTACTCTGCACATGCCCGCTTTACCCTCACCTATCACACATTCATGCGGACACAGATGACACTTTACAATATTTTTTTCGAGTTTTGAATAATATAACGCTTCTTTGTTCACCACAATCTTCTCCCGGAAAGAATCAGTGAAATAGTCCGCCGCAACTAACCGGAATATGGGATAATTCTTTCCACTATATAATCGGCCGTGTAACATAAAAGCTCTGTTTCAGGGGATGGGGATAAAGTATTTAAAAAAGTCTTCGCTTTTTCTCCAAAATTCCTAGCCTTCTCAATCGAATATTCTACTCCACCATAATTCTTGATAAATAAAAGCATTTCATCCCAACACCCCTCTTTATCAAAACCTCTGCGCAATATATCGCTGACCCTCAGCTTGACATTTTCCGGCGCGTTTTTATATGAAGTAATAAAGGGCAAAGTTACCTTTCCGCCAAAAAGGTCAGCCGCGACAGGTTTTCCCATATATTCTTCAGCAGCGAGGTAGTCAAAGAGATCATCCGTTATCTGGTAAGCCAACCCAATATTCTCACCGAACATGGAATATTCATTTCTATTACAGCCGCCATTCGGCCCTAATATAGCACCGGATTCACAGGCTGCCGCGAAGAGAGAAGCCGTCTTCTTGTTTATCAGGTTCAGATAACTCTTCTCGCTGACATCGACATCTCTCTTGTGTTGGAACTGCAACATTTCTCCTACACTCATTGCATTTGTCGCACGGGCTAAAATGGACATTACCTCCCAGAGCCCTTCCCTGCTCAAAGCTGAGAAAGCCCTGGAATATAAATAATCTCCTATAATGATAGCTATATTCCTGCCCCATTTTGAGCTGACCGTCGGCCGTCCCCGGCGAAAATCGTGATCATCGATAATATCATCGTGAATCAAAGTGGCAGTATGAATAAGCTCCACAGCAAATCCTGCGGTGATAGATTTCTCGGGGTCGCCGTCAGCATTCCTAGCGGCCAGAAAAAGTACGTTTGGACGCAATCTCTTACCGGGATTACTGATCAATGAATCACATATATTATCCAACAATGAAACATCCGACCTTAGAGCAGATTTAAGCTTTTTCTCAAGGGAATCAAGCTCATACTTGACGGTTGATTTAATTGGATCGAGGCTAATATCATCCGAGTTATCCGGCAAATCTATATTCATTTCCTTCCCGAAAATTTGAAACGGCATTTAACACCAAAACAAGAAACAATATCGTCATCCTGTAACATTTATCACTGGATTCTGAAATTTATCACTACTTTTGTTATGATTCAAGCTATTTTCAGTCTTTATTTTCTCTTCCGCCCCTCTTCCTGACAATGATTGAAAGAATAACACTAATAAAAAACAGTATTATCAACGGTAGAGCCATAAGGAGTTGAGAAACAGGGTCAGGTGGTGTCAAAAGCGCCCCGGCGACAAAAACGGCCAGCACAACCCAACGCCATTGTTTAAGCAGCTTCTCCGGAGAAATCACGCCCGCGACTGTCAGAAAGATAATTGCCAGTGGTAATTGAAATACAATGCCGAAGGTAAAACACAGCCTCCCCGCAAAACTGAAATATTTTTCAACCGACAAAAGGGGCGATAACATCGCAGTTCCGAACTTCATGAAAAAATCAAGAACTACAGGAATCATTATCCAGTAGGCAAAGAGGACACCAAAGTAGAAAAGTAGTGTTGATGGAAAAACAAATGGGAAAATCGCTTTTTTTTCACTTGAAAACAATCCTGGTGATACAAACGCCCATACCCTGAATAAAATATATGGAAAAGATACAAGAAACCCGGCAATAAAACTGAGTTTCATGCGGATCATAAACGCCTCGGCCGGAGCGTGAAAATAGAGGCTTTCCACTGGAATCCCGGCGAGAAGAAAATCAATCAATGGCTTTGAAAAAAACCACAAGACTATCGAAACACCCAACCAAACCGCAATAACACATATTAGCCCTGATCTTAATTCCTCGAGATGATCGAGGAATCCCATCTCTTTTAGTTTTTCATTCCTTTCTTCATCAGCCAACTTTCCTCCCGGTCACTCTATAAATTCTATCTTGTTATGGGAAAAACTTGCTATATCTCTTGTTTCCTCCTTGGCGGTTTCCGGGTTTATACCGGTCATTTCCCCCTTCAGCTCAGATTTAATAGTAACTGTAACTAAAAACCCGCCTTCTATTGCGATTTTAGCTTCAAAAGTGGATTTCTGAATCCCTTTAATTGTACCCCGCTCTGTCTTGCCGGTTACATCTACCTCGGCACTGCCGCTGATACAGGCAACCTTGATACCATTTTTCGAATCAAACTCTTTCAGAGTTAATAGGGCAACACCTTTTGCAACTCCTGTTTCCGTACTGTCATCAATCTCTTTCCGCCAACTTTCACCAATCCCGCGGGACTCCTCCGGCAATTCAAAGAACCAATCTTCTGCAAAGTTCTTTAACTCATCTTTCGACAGCCCGGGAATAAACCCCTTAACACTCTCTACTTCTCCCACTGATGATACTTCAACTTCAATTGTCTTTCCCACAGCTTTGACAGGACTTTGAAAAGTCTGAGTTTCTCCATCCTTTACCATTTTGGTATCCTGCTCCAGGCACTTTATTCTGATTGTACTACCTTTATCTGTTTTACTCTTTACGGAATGAACCACTCTGTATGTGTTAATTATTCTAATATCCAATCCATGAAAGTTCATTTCTCTGGTATGGCTCCCCTTATATTTGGATACTGCACCTACCTCCGGAGTGAAACGTAGTTTGATTTTACCACCCTTGCTCTCAACCTCCCCGGGAGACGGAGATGAAGAACAATAAATGTTCAGCAAAGCAAAAACAAAAACGGCAGCGAGTGTAAAAAATGCTCTGAAACGGCCGGACAAAAACCCCATAATATTCTCCCTTCTTAAAAATATCGAGTTACAGTACCAGAAATATCACATCAATTGTCTAATTATCCTTTTCCAGAAGCCCCTTTAATTCCAAATGGAATTGCGAAATATCCTTAAAATCCCGGTACACGGAAGCAAAACGCACATAGGCAACCTGATCGATAGCCACAAGCCTCTTCATAATCTCGTTGCCCAGTTCTTCAGTTGGAATTTCATCCCTTATACTGCTTGATACGGAACGTTCCACTTCATCTATCAATTTCTCCAAGCTCTCCATCGAAACCGGGCGTTTTTCGCATGCCCTGAGAAGGCCGTTAAGCATC
>JAUXHZ010000264.1 GCA_030621255.1 Candidatus Latescibacterota bacterium | reverse complement strand
TCCGTGAATATTTCAGGGAAGAAGCCGGGAGAATTTATTGAAAGAAGAGGCGCTCCAATGATCTACGGGGTAACAATACCTGACAATGCCCCTTCGCCGGAACTAGCGATCGAATTTGTGAGATATCTGCTTGAAGAATCAAAGGGGCGGAAGATTATGGCCCGTAACGGTCAACCTTCCGTAGTCCCCGCGTTAACGGGAAATTACGAAAATATCCCCGCGGAGCTTAAGAGATTTGCTCTCCCCGCGGGAAAATCCGAGGTAGAATGATGACAAGAAGAATTGAGCCCTGCTATCTGATTTTTTCACTTCTCGGCGGTGTTGTACTTCTCTTTATTGTTGCTCCGCTTGCAGGAATTTTTATTAATACATCCGCGGCCGGCTTCTTCGAAACGATGCGTGATAGTGAGGTGACCGGCAGTATATGGCTTACGCTGTTTGCTTCGATGGGAGCCACAGTTATATGCGCCGCAGCCTCGATACCCTTTTCATATATCCTGGCTCGAAAAGATTTTCCGTTTAAGGGGGTTGTTAACGGGATAATCGATCTGCCGATAGTTATCCCTCATTCAGCCGCCGGCATCGCTCTGCTCGGTGTTCTTTCAGGTGGAAGCCTTTTTGGCGGCGCCATGGAGAAAGTTGGAATAAAATTTATTGGCACTAACGCGGGCATTATGGCGGCGATGGCTTTTGTTAGTATTCCCTTTCTTATTAATTCCGCCAGAGACGGTTTTGCCGCCGTACCTGAAGAACTTGAAAAGGCTGCTATGAATCTCGGGGCGGGTCCCCTGAGAGTTTTTCTGACTATTTCCCTGCCTATTGCCTGGCGGTCTGTTCTTTCCGGGCTGGTTCTAATGTGGGCAAGGGGGATGAGTGAATTCGGCGCGGTTATTATAATTGCCTATCACCCTATGATAACGCCTGTTCTTATATATGAGCGGTTTGGAGCCTTTGGACTTAAGTACGCCCGCCCTGTATCCGCTGTTTTTCTAATTGTTTGTTTTATTTTCTTTGTTCTTCTAAGAACTATTGCCGGCAGGAAAGATTATGTTAAGAGTTGAAAAGTTGTCAAAAAATATGGGCGAATTTAGCCTAAGAGATGTTTCGTTCGAGGCCCGGGAGGGAGAATATCTTGTTCTTCTCGGGGCGAGCGGTACGGGCAAATCGGTACTCCTGGAAACAATTGCCGGAATATCTCTGCCGGACACGGGAAGAGTTCTGCTCGGAGGCAGAGATATTACTTACGAGAAGATACAGAAAAGGGATCTCGGAATCGTTTTTCAGAATGGCGCGCTTTTTCCTCATCTTACTGTAGCTAAAAATGTATCCTACGGGTTGAAATGCCGGGGGGAAAAGAGCGCGGAAATCAGAAGCAGAGTAGAAGGACTGGCGGAAGAACTCGGGTTTTCCTCACTCCTGAGCAGAAATCCCGTGACACTTTCGGGCGGAGAGGCGCAGAGAGTTGCTCTTGCCAGGGCTCTCGCGATAAGGCCTCACTGTCTTCTTCTCGATGAACCTCTTTCCTCTCTGGACAGGGGGGCGTGCTCAGAAATAAGATCCCTTCTTAGAAGGTTAAAGAGAAGGAATATCACAATTATTCACGTAACGCACGATTATGAAGAAGCGCTCTCTCTGGCTGACAGGGTTGGCATAATGGAGGAAGGGACGGTAGTTCAGACTGATACTCCGGAGAAGATATTTACACAGCCGATATCCGGATTTGTCGCTGATTTTGTAGGTATCAGGAATTTTATTCCCGGCAGGCTTGTTAGAAAATCACCGGATAAAGAGAGGGCATCGGAATTTGTATCAGATAGAATAAGATTCAACGTTCTGACGGATGAAAAAGAGGGTGAGGGAAATATAATAATCAGAAGTGAAGATATAATACTTTCGGCTCAGCCGGTTTCAACAAGCGCCCGCAATATCTTTAAAGGCAAAGTTGTTGATCTTTTCCCCGCGCGGCTGGGGATGGAAGTAATAGTTGATGTGGGAGTCGAACTGGCGGCGCTTGTAACCAGAGAGTCGGTGGAGAGGTTGGGGTTGGAGCATGGCCGGGAGTTATTTGTGAGCGTTAAGGCGAGCGCTGTAAGGTTCATTGGCGCATAATCGGGCAGGTTGTAAAGGCTGGAATATGAAAAGATCAA
This sequence comes from Candidatus Latescibacterota bacterium, assembly GCA_030621255.1. Lineage (GTDB taxonomy): Bacteria > Krumholzibacteriota > Krumholzibacteriia > Krumholzibacteriales > WJIX01 > JAGHBT01. Next base: position 532 of record JAUXHZ010000264.1, on the reverse strand, counting down.
ATATAGAGCCCGGAATAAGACTTTTCCTTCTGAATGAAGAGGGGGAAGGACTGTTTGGTGACGGAAGATTCAAACTGCTTAAAGAGGTAAGGGATAGAGGGTCGATCGTAAAGGCCGCGGAATCACTGGGAAGGGGTTACAGAAAGGCGTGGGAGGATATCAGAAGGGTGGAGGAGGGGCTCGGCCGGGAGATAGTGATTAAGAGCAGGGGAGGTAGTGAAGGTGGGTCGACACGTCTTACCGTATTTGGATTAAGATTAATTGACGCGTGGGAAGAATATAGAAAAGATATCTTTTCGTCTCTTGAGGATTCATTCAGGCGGAATATAAAAGGGCTTATCAAGGAAGGAGCCCCGAAATGAAGAATGTGGACATGATTCCGTTTGAAAAGGCATATCGATTAATGATGGAGTCCGTGGCTCCGCTTGGCAGAGAAAATCTTTCACTGAGTGAAGCTCAAAACAGGGTTCTTTGTGAGGATATCAGTTCGGATGTTGATATGCCTCCATTTAACAAATCAGCAATGGATGGG
>JAUXHZ010000107.1 GCA_030621255.1 Candidatus Latescibacterota bacterium | reverse complement strand
ATCAGCGTCGACCATCCCTTCGTCCTGGAGAAGTGGAAAGAGCAGCTCGGTCTGCAGTACACCCTGATCAGCGACTTCAACAAGACCGTCAGCCCGGCCTACGGCGCCTTCCATGAGACACTCGGCCCATTGAACGGTGTAGCCAAGAGGTCCGCCTTCATCATCGACAAGGAAGGCAAGATAGCATACGCGAGCGTATCCGATGATCCCCTCGTGATGCCTGACTTCGCGGCTATCCAGGCGAAACTCGAGGAGCTCAAGTAAGAGACTCTGGAAAATAGACCAGACAATTGAAAAGCCCGCCTCCATCGGGAGGCGGGCTTCTTTCTTTATAAATGGGGTGGACGACGGGAATTGAACCCGCGACAGCTGGATCCACAATCCAGGGCTCTACCAACTGAACTACGTCCACCACACAAAGAATCATTGTAGCCGTTCCATGCCCGTTTGGCAATAAAAAAGGATTGGCCGAGATAGCTGTAGATTTTTAAAATACGCCTGGCAGGATTCGAACCTGCGACCTACGGATTAGAAGTCCGTTGCTCTATCCAGCTGAGCTACAGGCGCATGATAACACGTACGGCGCCGACCCCAGTTCCAGCGCCCCCGCATGATGACCGGAGCGAACGATGCCGCCTTATCGCTCAATCATCAATAACATTAGTTTGGCAATTAATATAACGTCACCGGCCAGGCGCGTCAATATCACTTTGCCGATGAGCGTGAAAAATCATTCCTGCTTTACCCGATTACGGGGCATGAATATATTGCGGCAGATTTTAACAGCTATTCAATCTTCGACTGTGAACCGCAGCTACCCCTCCACTATTTTTCCTGTGATTGAATCTATCGATATCTTCCATATTCTCGTAGCGGTCAGGCTGATATCTTTAAATTCCCAATTCTTATGTGAATACTGAAGCATTATTTGATTAAGGCCGTATATTTTTTCCTCTTCAGCGGTTAATTCACAAATGGCGCCGAAGCCTATAACACTCTGGTATAAAAACGTCCATTTACAGGGATTGCTGCTGTTTGTTACAAGCTTAACATCGCGTTCAAATTCAAAGCAAACGCTCGGATTATCCTCAAAATACCGGATCTTCTTCCCCTCTTTGCCTGTATGCAGATATATAAATTTGCCATCATAACCAAAGGATAGGGGGACGATATATGGAGAGTTATCCGCCGCGAGGCCGACCCTGCATACAAGCGATCCGCGGATAATATGATCTATTTCTTCCCTTTTTATAATCTCTTTTTTCATTTAGCGGTATGAGGTCCTCTTCAGAGAGTGTCAGGGGTCACCTCGTCAAGATCGCCTCTCTTTAGAACCTCGATATTACCGAGAATTGTCCCGGGCATCGATCGATAGACCTTTATACCCATACTATTAAGATCGCTGAGAACATCCTTGTCGATACTGCCCGCGAAAACAACATCAATTGATTTGCCCTTTAGTATGTCACCGGGCTTACTCTCTTCATAAGTTTCATCCCCGGTTACATTATCGATTACCTCGGTAGCGCCCGTATTGGTGTCATATATAATAAAGAGAGGAGCCGATTTAAAATGTTGTCTGGGAATACTGTCTATGCCATTATCCTCCTCGACCGGAATACAAATTTTCACAGCCGGATCTCCTTTCCAGATAGACCATTTGAGATATATGAGAAAAATTCTTTGTCTTTTCTGACAGTGTCACTATACCGCGGACAAAGAATCTATACAATTAATATATTATTTTTACGGCTTTTTAAATTCAGAGAAAGAAAGTTTCGAAGAAAATATTTGTTGACTAATTCCATCCGGCGCGATACAATTTTCTCAGAAAGTATTTTTGGGTGTCCATGTGGACTTAATGGGGAAGGGAGTGAAATTCTCCCACGGACCCGCCACTGTAATTAGCGAGCTTTTTGTCTGAATCCACTGGTGCAAAACACTGGGAAGGAAGACAGCAAAGCGCTGGAGCTATGAGTCAGGAGACCTGCCCAAAAACATCTTTCCTTAACCTCTTCGAGGAGCGAGAGAATGAGGAAATTTGTTTTATTCATTCGACAAATTATATTCCTGGCTTTGGCGCTTTTGTCTGTATCGTCAACAGCCCATTCCCGTAAGCATTCATCAGGCGATGCAATCGCTGATACGATCTTTCTGCTTCCCGAAATCATCGTTGAAGCGAAAGCTCCGGGCGCGAACCATGAACTCTTCCGCCGCTCCGGTTTCGTCGCCCTGATCGATGTCGGCAATTCAAAAACCGCTACCAAGGACGCTTCATCCCTTCTTTCGAATGCCACGGGGATCAGGGTAAAACAATACGGCGGTCTCGGCAGCTTTGCCACAATGTCTATCCGGGGATCATCCTCTTCTCATGTGCAAGTCTATCTGGACGGAGTGCCCCTTAATGATCCGTATACGGGGATTTCAAATCTTGCCGACCTCGCGCTCGGAAACGTAAGCAGGATAGAAATCTACCGCGGCTTCAGTCCCGTCTCATTCGGAGCATCTTCGATAGGCGGCGCGATAAACCTGGTAACCGAAAAGAGCAGCCCGGGGAATCAGCTCGCTATAGCGCCCGATATTACTTCGGAAGTGAGCGCCGGCTCATTCGGAACGCGCAAAGCTTCCCTCAATCTTCACTCCGTTATCGGACTTGCCGAGATCAATTGTTTCGGCGGCTATATGAAAAGCGACGGCGATTTTACATTCCTCGACGACAACGCGACACCCTTAAACCCTTCCGACGACGAAATCGCGTCACGGCTGAATAGCGATTTCAGCCGCTGGAATTTTTCGGGCGGAATGAATGTGGGAATACCGGGATTTGAAAGAGCATCGCTGAACTTTGACGGTTTTGAGCGGGAAGGCGGAGTACCCGGAATAGGATCCAACCAGTCTTCAATAGCCAGAATCAGAAGACGGCGCCGGATTACCTATCTCAGAGTAGATCCGGAGCCTGTTTTTTCCAACCGCATTCATAGTGAATTTACTGCATTTCACTCATGGACGGCAGAGCAATTCGATGACCCGCAAGGGGACATCAGCCTCGGCAAACAGAAGACCGACAACAGGATCATTTCATACGGCGGAAATATGAAAGGAACCCTCTTTTCTCTCTCCCTGCCCCTAACAGCCGATCTCTTTCTGGAAAGTAAAAAGGAGCGCTTTATTCCGAAGAGCTACTTGCCCGACCTTCGCGAGGGGCCCGACAGATTGAGAAAAAGCCTCACCGCGGCCATTTCGGGCAACCTCTCTTTCTTTAAAAACAGAGCGGTTCTTTCCGCCGGCACAAAACATCTCTGGAGTGAAAATGAGTTTTACGATGAACCCCGATTTATCTGGATGCCCCCAACACCGCAGGGAAAGATCAAGAGTGAATATCAGTCTCCGCGTGCTGGGGTCAGGATTCGTCTGGGCAAGGGTTTTACCATCAAGGGGAATATCGGCAGGCACTACAGAACCCCGACCTTCTTTGAGCTCTTCGGGAACATAGGCAGCGTTACCGGAGATGGTGCCCTTGAACCGGAAAAGGGCCTGAACCGTGATATAGGAGCTGTTTTTTCACGCGAGAAACTACTGTTTCTAAGGCGCCTCTATCTTGAGACCCTCTACTTCGACAATGAGATCACAGACCTGATACTCTTCTTCCCGAATTCACAGAGGACAGTTAAACCCGCGAATATAGGGTCCTCACGAATAAGGGGCTGTGAATTCTCACTGTCATTAAACCTGACATCGTCTATAAGCTTCTCTGGGAATTACACATACATGGACGGAAAAGACACAAGCCCAATCCCGTACTACAACGGGAACGAGCTGGCGTCCACGCCCACACATGAGACATCCCTTGCCATGAATTTTTCCAGAAGAAGATGGGGGCTTGGCTGGAAAGTGCACTATATCGGCTCAAACTTTCTGGACCGCGCGAATATGGAAGAGGTGCCGGGAAGAGAGATTCACACTATATACCTGGAAACCAAGCCATTTGGAGACAGATTTTCAATTATGCTTGAGGGCAGGAATCTTACGGACAATCAGATATGTGACGTAAGCGGATTCCCCCTTCCAGGAAGAAATTTTTATCTGACAATGGAATATCAGACCCAAGGAGGAAATGATGATTCGACCAACTAATAAACGAAATAGATTCAGCGGTACAATCGGCTGTGCTATAGTTCTTGCATTTATGCTTTTTGTTCTTCCGGCAAACCTCGAGGCTGGAGAGTTTGCTTTTATCACAACAACAGATTATTCAACGGGATCCTCTTCTGTTATCCGGCTGGACGGAAATTATACAACAGAAACCGGTGTCGCTTCCATTCACAGCGACGCTGTTTCAAGACACTACAATAGCCTGGTTTATGTCGTAAACAAACTCGGCGGGGATAACATACAGGTCCTTGATCCAGCCTCTAATTTTTCAACCCTGCGGCAGTTTTCCGTTGGGAATGGATCGAACCCGCAGGATATCGCTTTTATATCAGATTCAAAGGCTTATGTAACGAGATACGACACAAATGCACTCTGGATCGTAAATCCATCCACGGGCGTTCATACGGGCACTATTGATCTATCCTCTCTCGCCGACAGCGACGGCCTCTGTGAAATGGACAAGATGATAATAATCGATGATCTCCTCTTTGTCTGCATACAGAGACTCGACAGAAACTACTACTGGCTCCCTTCGGGAACAAGCTACATCGCCGTTGTTGATTGCGTTGCCGACACTCTCCTTGATACAGACCCCGGCCAGGCGGGTATTCAGCCTATTGAGCTTTCGTACACAAACCCGTTTTCCAACATTCAATACAACCCCTTCATAAACAGGATATATGTCTCATGCGTGGGGTCATGGGGAGTAAACGACGGCGGAGTAGAAATAATAAACCACGAAACCTTTCAGAGCGAAGGCCTGATGATTACTGAATCAAACGCCGGGGGGGATATTAACGATGTTGAAATATTCTCGGCCAGCTTGGGATACGCTATCGTTACAAATTCCAGCTTCAACACCGACCTTGTCAGTTTCAATCCCGCTACCGGCTCAAAACTGTCCACTATCTACTCCCCCGGCGGTTACGTACTAAACGATATTGAGATCTCGCCGGGAGGTAAGATATTTCTCGCCGACAGAACAAGCACTGCCCCCGGAGTCAGGATTTACAACGCTTACGACGGA
>JAUXHZ010000160.1 GCA_030621255.1 Candidatus Latescibacterota bacterium | reverse complement strand
CTTCTAAATAGTTTTTTCTTAATATAGTATTGTGTTTCTTGTGTGATGATCTTGACTTGATATGGAGGGAAATAGTTACTTTTTGTACTTGGGATCTGTGGTTTAAGTCAAATGATTGCGGGGTTGGCGGGACATGAAGAAAAAATCCACACTATTGGCTGATGTCTTGATTATTGATACCTCTTTTAATTTTAAGCTTAAAATCAATCCTGAGAAACTAATCGTGCATTCAGACAATGAAGATCCAACAAGGGAGGGCATGTTTCGGGCTACGCCTCAGTAGCTGGTGATTATCTTTTCTTCCAGCCATTAGTCGATAAGTAATGTCATAAAATCATAAAAGAAGATATTATTTCTTGTGAGAGTAGGAAAGTTTGATGAAATCGGTTAAAACTACAACTATTTTGACAGTTACCGAAGTCGAAGATATTCATGAGTTTTTTCAAATCATAAAAAAACTTTCCCCACATTCTGAACTAATCCTAATTAAAGAAAACACACCCAAAGAAATTATACTTGAGTCTTTAAACATTGGATGTTCGTATTATATAGAATTTCTTTCAGAATTCAGCAACTTGCCGGATGGGGAGAGTAAAGAAACGAAAAACAAAACCGGTGTAAAGGCTAAAACCCCACTTTCAAAAAGAGAGAACGAGGTTTTATACGAACTCCTTATGGGACACAAGAACAGTGAAATCGCGCAAATACTTGTAATTACGGAGAAAACCGTTAAAAATCATCTCTGGAATGCTTACAAAAAATATGATGTATTCAGCAGAACACAACTCTTCCATAAATTACTCTCCGAATGTCCGTGTGTCAAAATCCTTGAAATGTTTAAACCCAAGAAAACCAGTAAACCCGAAAAAGTCATAGAAAAACTCTTCCCTGTCACCTCATAACGTTCGTCAGGAGATACTAAGAATCCCTTTTGAACTATCATCTTCTTTGTTTTTAAAAAAGCTGAACTCCTTACCACTGACCGGCTTCAAGATATTCGTTTATCGCCACGGCCGCCTTCCGCCCCTGCCCCATTGCAAGAATCACCGTAGCAGCGCCAAGCACAATATCCCCGCCTGCGAAAACGCCCTTCTTACTCGTTTTCATTGTTTCATCATCCGCAACAATATTACCCCATCTGTTTGTTTCAATATCGGGCGTTGTGTCAGGAATCAGGGGATTGGATGAGTTCCCGATTGCAATAATGCATGTATCAATATCTATTCTAAATTCGCTTCCCTCAATCGGGATCGGGCGTCTTCTGCCTGATTCATCGGGCTCACCAAGCTCCATTTTGATACACTCAACCTGCTTTATCCAGCCATCTTCATCGCCAATCAGGCTTACCGGGTTCTGAAGGAGAAGAAACTGAACTCCTTCCGCGTCGGCATGTTCAACCTCTTCAACTCTTGCAGGCATCTCTTTACGCGATCTCCTGTAAACAAGATACACATTTTCAGCGCCGAGGCGAAGAGCCGTTCTCGCTGAATCCATTGCCACATTCCCGCCGCCGAAAACAGCTACATTCCTTGAGTTAGCGGTCGGAGTATCCGTTTCAGGAAAGGAGTACGCCTGCATTAGATTGGCACGCGTTAAATACTCATTAGCTGAATATACCCCGTTAAGATTTTCTCCCGGAAGATTCAGGAAATTAGGCAAGCCTGCGCCGGTACCGATAAAGACAGCGTCATACCCCTTTTCAAAAAGTTCATCAATGCTGAATATCTTTCCGATAACACTATTGTACCGCACTTCCACACCCATCTTTTTAAGATTTTCAACTTCTTCCATTACAATAGCCTTCGGCAGCCGGAACTCGGGGATACCATAAATCAAGACTCCCCCCGGTTTATGAAGAGCCTCAAAGACCGTCACGTCATGGCCCTCTCTTCTGACTTCAGCGGCAACAGTCAGCCCTGCGGGGCCGGAGCCGACAACCGCTACTTTTTTCCCTGTTGATTTTTTAATCTCCGGGCGTTCAGCCTCACCGTTTTTCATTTCCCAATCCGCGACAAACCTCTCGAGTTTTCCGATCTGAACCGCTTTTTCAACTGATTTGTGACTCTTGCCGACAATACAATAGCGTTGACACTGCTCCTCCTGCGGGCATACGCGTCCGCATATCGCCGGCAGAATATTGGTCTCTTTTATAATACGGACAGATTTCCTAAAATCTCCCTCAGCGATAGCCTTTATAAATTCTGGGATATCAATTTCAACCGGACAACCTTTTATGCATGGCTTATTTTTACACTGCAAGCATCTGTCCGCTTCCATCATAGCAAGTTCCTCGGTATAACCATACGGAACCTCATCAACATTATTAATACGCTCGGCAGGATCCTGCTCCGGCATTTCCTGGGGAGGGATCTTTAAACGTTCTTTCGGAGTTAGATTCTTGTCATCCATAATACACGCGGCCATAGGGGCCGTAACCTCCTTCTGTTATTCAGAAAGGAACCTGTCCATCGCTTCTTTTTCCTGAGGTTTATACATTTGTATACGCTTCATCATTTCATCGAAATCAACCTTGTGCCCATCGAACTCAGGGCCATCAACACACACAAACTTCGTCTCACCGCCAACGGAAACACGACAGCATCCGCACATTCCCGTTCCGTCAACCATAATAGTATTCAGGCTCACTACAGTTTCTATCTCATATTTCTTTGTCAATTTACTCACGAATTTCATCATTATGGGAGGCCCGACCGCGACAACAAGATTGATAGAGACTCCGCCATCAATTAACTTCTGCAAGGCATCTGTAACAAATCCCTTGTTTCCATACGAGCCATCATCTGTTGTAATAATTACCGTATCACTGGCAGCTTTCATCTCTTCTTCCATAATAACCAATTCTTTTGTCCTGCCGCCAAGAATTGAAATGACCCTATTGCCACCCTCTTTCATAGCTTGAGCTATGGGATGAGCGGGAGCTATTCCAACCCCGCCGCCAATCACAACTACTGTTCCATACTCTTCTATATGAGTCGGTTTGCCGAGAGGCCCGGCCAAATCCCTTATCGAATCGCCGACTTCAAGCTGAGACAAAACCTTTGTAGTTTTTCCTACAATCTGCACGACCAGCGCTATCCAGCCGGCATCAGAATCAGCATCGGCTATCGTAAGAGGGATCCTCTCACCTTTCTCATCTACTATCAGAATAATAAATTGTCCTGCTTTACGTTTGCGGGCAATTTCCGGCGCCTCGACCTTCATTCTGAAAAGGTCCGGAGTAATAAACTCTTTTTCGATAATCTTATTCATAACTAATCTATCAGCCCCTTCAAAAGGTTAAAAAAACCGGTACCAAGCAACAAATGTATTCTTCCCGACTTCAAAAGAATAGTAACTGACAACAAAAGCAATAAATATTTATACCATATAAAAAGTTGCATCTTCAAGCTATTTCTTAAGTTGAACCTATTATAAATAATTACAGTTCACTTTAAGTAAATTAATTGCTGTAACCAATCTTCTTGATTATTTGACTTACTTTTTCCAGAGATATTCCCAGTTTCTCGGCGGCCTTTTCTCTGTTTCCATCAAAATAGTCAAGTGTCTTCTTGACCTGATCCTCTATTACCTCATCAAGTTTTCGAAGTTCAAATTCACGCTCTTCCACTGCATCAGCAATTTCTTCCTCTTTGCTCAAAATAGGGGGAAGTGATTCGGCAGTTATGTTGCTATTTCCTTCTTTGGCAACAGCGCTGGCAACAATCGTAATTAATTCCTGAACATTATTAGGATAGCTGTAATTTGTCAGCAAATCAGTGCGCTCATCCGAAAACGCCCCGATTTTCTTTCCAGCCTTCTGCGCTTCTTCCTTTAGAAAATGTGATGCCAAAAGCAATATATCCTCAGCCCTCTTGCGAAGGGGTGGGATTCCAATGGAAGTGATCATCAAATGATAAAGAAGATCTCTGCTGAAAGATTCTTCATTCTCCGCTGAGGCAAGTT
>JAUXHZ010000315.1 GCA_030621255.1 Candidatus Latescibacterota bacterium | reverse complement strand
CATGCGAATCCGAGAGAGGGGCTTGTGCTCTCTGCTATGGAAGTAATATTAGCGATGGCAAAATGGTTAATCTTGGCGAGGCGGTAGGTGTTGTTGCGGCGCAAAGTATCGGGGAACCTGGGACCCAGCTCACTTTGAGAACATTTCATGTGGGAGGGACGGCAAGCAGAATTGCTGAGAATACGCAAAAACTTAGTTCGCATGAAGGGATTATAAAATTTGAGAGAATTAAATCGGTTGATGACCGTGATGGGGAGATAAAGGTGATCGGCCGAAAGGGTGAAGTTATTATATTGAGCAAGAACAAGGACAGGGTAAGAGCGCGTTTTGGTGTGCCTTATGGGGCGCTTCTAAGAGTTGATGAAGGCGCTGAAGTGAAAAAGGGCCAAATTATTTATGAGTGGGATCCTTATTCAAACTTCATTATTTCTCATAAAGGGGGGAAACTGCGTTTCTGCGATATTGTTGAAGGTGTCACCCTGAATGAAAAACTCGACGATAAAACAAGCCTCAGGCGGAGAATTATAGAGGATGACCGCGACAAAAAGCTGCATCCTCACATTGAGATGCTTGATAAAAAAGGTAATGTCACCGGGAATTTCCTTATTCCCACCGGGGCGAGATTGGTTGTGCATGATGACGATGAGGTCCTGCCGGGAGACATAATATGCCGGATACCGAAGGAAATAACAAAAACGCATGATATTACAGGGGGATTGCCGAGAGTTGCTCAGCTTTTTGAGGTACGCAAACCCAAAACCGCAGCGGTTGTTTCAGAGATAGATGGAATCGTTAAGTTTGGACCTGTAGCGAAGGGTATCCGTAAGATTATTGTGGAAAGTGAAAGCGGCGATAAAAGGACCTATTCCGTTCCTCAGGGTAAACATTTAAGGGTCTATGAAGGTGACATGATTGAAGCCGGCGATAACCTTACGGAAGGCCCTGTCAATCCCTTTGATATTCTAAATATCAAAGGTGTGAACGCCGTGCAGGAGTACCTTGTGAATGAAATTCAGGAGGTTTACAGGCTTCAGGGTGTTCGTATAAATGATAAACATATTGAGGTTATAGTGGGTCAGATGCTTCAAAAGGTTCTTGTTGAAGATCCCGGCTCTACAACCTTTCTCGAAGGAGATGTTGTAAGCAAAAAGATCTTTAAAAAAGAAAACGAGAAGACTATTAAAGAAAAAGGAACGCCCGCTACCTTTAAGCCGCTTCTGCTTGGAATAACAAAGGCCTCTTTGAGCACAGACAGCTATATTTCAGCAGCAAGTTTCCAGGAAACAACGAGGGTTCTTACCGATGCCGCGACACAAGGCAAAGTTGACAAACTGCATGGGCTTAAGGAAAATGTTGTTATGGGCCATTTGATACCCGCTGGAACAGGTATGCGTAAATATAAGAATATGGAACTTGTGCAGGATGAAGCGGAACAAGAAATTATGGAAAAGGAATTTACGGATGAGGAATTATCCGAAATGATTGATGAAATGAAGGAGGGGGCGTCTTAGATAGTAAGCAGAGATTTTCCCGTTTAAATAAGGGTTAATTATTGCAATTAATTACTTGACAAGAAGTTTGCTAATTGATAAATTTACTCTTCTGCATCCTGTTGGGTGTATTATGGTGTCCGTTTTATAATTGGTTTTATATGAGAGGTGTTAAGTGCCGACAATTAATCAGCTTGTGAGGAAAGGCAGAAAAAGGATTAAAAAGAAAACAGGCGCCCGTGCGTTACAGGCTTGTCCCCAGAAAAGGGGTGTGTGCACGCGTGTCTATACTTCTACTCCCAAGAAGCCTAATTCCGCGATAAGGAAAGTCGCAAGGGTAAGATTAACAAACGGCCTTGAAATTACAGCTTATATACCGGGTGAAGGGCATAATTTGCAGGAGCATTCTATTGTGCTTGTTCGTGGCGGACGTGTGAAGGATTTGCCCGGAGTCCGCTATCATATTGTTAGAGGAACTCTTGATACTGAGGGAGTTGAAGGCAGAAAAGCGGGCCGCTCTAAATATGGGGTCAGAAGACCTAAGGATATGGGTACTGCTTCCTAAAGGAGAAAGAACAGATGCCTCGTAAAGGCAAAATAACAAAAAGAATAATTCAACCTGATGAGAAATATCATGATGTTGTATTAGCCAGATTTATCAACTATGTTATGTTAGACGGGAAAAAGAGCGCAGCTGAA
>JAUXHZ010000081.1 GCA_030621255.1 Candidatus Latescibacterota bacterium | reverse complement strand
AAGATGCGGGAAGAGCAGGCGATCAACTCGGTATATATGGATATTATGCCGCCACTGTACTTGGCGAACCGGTCGACAATATTAACATGTATGAAGTAAATCTTCTCGATGCCGCGCGGGAACAAACCTACACGATTAATAGTGAAAGTTTGGAAAACGCTGTACACCGTTTAAAAAAGGGCATATCAAAACTAGCTTCTGCGCTCGCCGATAATGATATCAAAAAAAACAGCCCTCTTCCCGCTCAATATTTTCCCCCCAGCAAAGATAATAAATGCTATTTCTGCAATTTCCGCAGAATATGCGATGAATAGCACTATACTGACGCAGATCTTCGGACAGCCTGAATCGCGTTATTCGTATTCGCTGGCTATATCTCCAACGATGTTTTCAATTATATTCTCTAATGTAAGTATTCCTTTCGAGTTGCCTTCCTTGTCAACAACAATGGCAAAATGAAGGGCTTCATTCTTCATTCTAACAAAAAGACTCTCGGCAAGTTCATCCTCCGCAGCATAAAAAGGCTTATGCATAAGAGATGTAAGTTTTTCTCCACTCTCAACTCCAAGCAAGTCAAATAGAGAAATAATGCCGATAACATTTCCTGAATCGGGAGAAACAAGAGGATATCTGGAATATGGATACTTATTGGCAGCTTCTACAACCTCGGATATCGAAGTGGTGTATGGAAAAGATATAACTTCACTGATCGGCAACATCAAATCCGCGGCCTTAACAACACCAAAATGGAAAACACCGTTAATAATCTTCTGTTCTCTCTGCGTGATTTTTCCTTTATCTTTAGTTCCGCTATATAAATATATAAGTTCTTCACGCGTTAAAATAAGATTTGCTTTCTCACCGCTCCTGCCGGATATCTTTGCCGGAATTTCGGCCAGCAAAGAGGCCGGCACAACGAGAGGCCAGAGAATATATGAAAATATTTTAAGAATCGGGGCTACAAAGAGAGAAATTCGGTCCGAGTGGTAGAGGAAGGAAACTTTGGGAATCACTTCTCCCAATACCAGCAAGAGAGGGGTCATAACAATAGTGGCGATAACCGGCCCGTTCTTTCCAAATAACCGTATCGCGACAGAGGTCGCTTCGGCCGTACAGATAATAACAGCGAGGTTCGTACCCACAAGAACAATGCTGAAAAAGAATTGGGGAGAAGCAAGAAAATTTTCCAGAACACGGGCTCTAAAGGATCCCTCCTTCGCTTTGTTTCTTACCTTTACCCTGCTGCAGGAAACAACTGCGGTTTCGGAACCGGAGAAGAATGCCGACATTATAATCGTAACTATTATTACTGACACAGAAAACAGCATCTTCAATCCTTCTCTTCGTCAAGTTTTGTGACCTTGATCTTGTTAACCGTGGTTTCCCCGGCGGATATAACAAGAAACCGTACATTTTCAATATTAAAAGATTCTCCCTCTCTTGGTAACTTCCCTATCTTTTCCGTCAGATAACCCGCGACCGTTTCTACTTCTTCAGAATCGATCCCGGTTCCCAGAATTCTATTCAGCCCTTCGAGCCTGAATGTCCCGTCAACTATGATTTCGCCCCGCTCTATAACATGATATGCTTTGACCTTCGGCTCTCTTCTATCACGAATCTCTCCAAAAATTTCTTCCAGAATATCCTCAAGAGTAATTATTCCTGAATACGCTCCATGTTCATCCACTACTATGGCAACATGCTGATGTGCATTTATGAATTCGTTCAGCAAATAACGAATTCTTTTACTTTCAGGAACAAACCATACAGGCCGCATTATCTCTCTCATTTTCATCTTTTTCTCACTCGAATATTTAAGAAGTTCCTTTGCCAGAAGAATTCCAACAATATGATCGGTTGTTTCTTCATAGAGAGGTACACGGCTGAATCCATGTTTCTTTACGAGCGGTACAGTTTCATTCAATGTCATCTCGGCATCTATTGAGAAAACCTCGCCTCGGGGTGTAAGGATTTCCTCCACGGTAGTTTCGGCAAAGAGAAAAAAATTGTTAAGAATCTCCCTTTCAAAATCTTCGAAAAGCCCGTTTCTGTATCCAGCTTCAACGGCTGTGATAAGTTCTCTTGGATCGTACCCCTTATCAGGTTCTCCAAACAGATTTCGGCTCACCTCTACGGAAAAATCTGCTATCCAGCCCAGACCCCATACGGCAGGTGCTAAAATAAACATTAAGACCCTGTTTACAGGAGCGGAAATTACCGCGAATGAAGTTGAATGTTGAAAAGCAAAATTCTTTGGAACTATTTCACAGAAAAGAAGAATTAATACCGTCATAACGATAGTTGCGACACCTACACCTTTTTTACCGAAAAATTCTATCGCATAAGCCGTAACGGCGCTTGTGCCTGCGATATTAACGAGTAAATTCCCAAAAAGCATGGTTACTAGAAGCCTTCTGGGTTTGGATAAAAGAGAAGCTACTCTTTTCTTACGGCTGCTTCCTGAGCTCATTTTTTCAACGACTGAAGATTGAATGGAAAAATAGGCAGTTTCCGATCCGGAGAAAAAAGCGGAGAAAACTAGCAGCACGCATACAAATATGATTAATGGGATATGACTGGCGATTTCCAAAATCTCTTAAATACCTTCCAAACACACCGGCATAACCTATCACGCACCGGCCCTGTAATCCTTAAGCAAAAGCAAACATAAACCTGCGGTTAACTTTCATACTTCAGTCTAAACAACAATCAGCAATCAAATAAACAACAGACACTCTTTTTAAATTGAGCCTGGATGAAAGAGCTAATCTTCCAACATTTCACCAAATTTTTCTTTAGCTACAGCGGCTTCTTCACTGTAGGGATAATCCCTTACAAGTCTTCTGATAACACCGGCGGCCAAATCACTGTCCCCTAACCTATCGTACGCAATTGCCATTCTCAGCAGCGCAGCCGGCACTTTCTTCCCATTAGGATATTTCTTAAGTATTTTCGAAAATTCCTTAAGCGCGTCAAAGAATTTTTCCTGCTCAATAAAACATTCCCCGCGGATAAAAATAACTTCCTGCGCTAATGGATCTTCAGGATATTCTTCAAGAAACATCTTTGAATCATCCAGAGAAATTTGATATTCCATTCTGCTGAAATCGAGATATATTTGTCTGTAAATTACCTCTGCAGAGGGAATATTGCCCGGCGTGCCGGTTAATGCTGAATCTGAGGCAGTTCCGCCAAGTGAATCCGATACGCTTTCTAGATCGGAGTCCGCCAAAAGTGAATCGCTCTTTGAAACAGCCTCTAAAGTGTCTTTCTCTATACGCTGCAGGGCGGGTGATGAATCATTACGCTGTCTTGAAGGAATATCATTCCCTTGTGAAGGACGAATCCGAGAGGATTCCAGCAACATCTGCCTGATGGCATTTAGCTGATCTTTTATTGCCTCCGCATCCATCTTGGAACCAGCGGCTGTCATTCTCGAATATTCCTGCTGCCGGACAAATTGCTGCTGAAGTTCGTCGAGGAGCTTCTCGATATTTTTCTCTCTTGCTATAAGAGTATCTACAGCTGACGACGTATCGATTGATCTCTGCGGCACCCCAAAAAACTTTGCGCCCCAACACCCGGCATTCAACACCGCAAACAGCAAAAGCAGCCCAATATAAAAATTTCGTTTAAAGATAAATTTAAACATTTTAATTCAATTATTTAACTACCATGTGCGCGCGGCGATTACTGGCCCATGCCTTTTCATCATGCTCGCGGACAAATGGTTTTTCTTCACCATAACTGATTATCGATAACTTTTTCGGATCAATGCCATATGCCGTATAAAAGTTCAGCACGGCTTTTGCCCGCTTTTCACCAAGGGAAAGATTATATTCACTAGTTCCACGCTCATCGCAATGTCCCTCTATTACAACCTTGATACCCTCTTTGCCTAAAATCTGTTCCGCATTGCCTTTCAGGATATCCCTGTAGGCATCTTTAATTCCGAATTTATCAAAATCAAAAAATACGTCATCAAGCACAACCGGCTCTTCTTTAACTTTTTCAATTTTAACTTCTTCAATTTCTTTAAGCGGCGGAGGAGGGGGAATTACCTCTTCGGCCGGTTTTACCTCTTCTATCGGTGGAGCTTCTTTTTGTTTACATGCCGGAAGGATCAACGCTAAAATCATAATAACGATCAATCCCACATAATTGATACGAGCCATTCGAACACCTCCAGTTTAAAAAAATCTTCCTGATAACTACCTTGTTACATCATACTGAAACCTTGTGCAGCATAATAACGGTAATGGGAAATTTTGCAAAGATTTATTTTTCTTTTTTATCAAATTTGCCAACTTATTTTCGTTATTCAACAGGGGACCACGCCGGCGATTCGCCCCTTATCAGTTTGCGTTTCTCCCCCGAATCTATATCAATTATAACTATCCATGGCTCTCCGCCATACTTCACTGTTGCCGCTATATGGCATCCATTAGGAGCCCATGAAGGATCCTCATAACTCAAATAATCATCATAGACAGTCTCCTCCCATAACCCGTCGGGCGAAACAAGTTTAAGCCTGTATAAACCTCCATCACGTGAAACATAGGAAATAAGGTCTCCCTGGGGAGACCAGGCCGGCGATGTATTATAGTTCCCTTCCATCGTCAACCTTCTTAAACTCCCTCCATATCTGTCCATGATATATATTTGCGGAACCGATGTCCTGTCTGAGACAAAAGCGATTTCTCTCCCGTTAGGGGCCCATGTAGCTGAACAGTCAATAGACCTGTTCCGAGTCAACCTCCTCTGCATCTTGCCTGAGGAATCGAGAAGAAATAACTCACTGTTGCCCATCACACTGATCGTCATCAGAATTTCATCCCTTTTCGAATAATAATCGCCGGCAATATTCAAACCTTTTCTGTATGAAAGAAGCCGTTTTAGCCCTTTCTTTAAATCAACTATATAACAATCAGGATTATCCCTTTTATAGGATGTGTAACAAAATCTGTTTTTGTCCAGCCATACAGGTGAAACTGCAAGCTTATCATCGGTAAGTTTTCTTACACCATGCCCGTCATAATCAACAATATAGACAGTTTTACTGCCGTGCTCCTCTCTCAGAAAAAGGATTCGTGTTACGGCAATGCCGGTCTCTCCTGTCAGAAAAAAAGTAATTTCATCACTTACATGATGGCTGATTGATCGGCAGAGCCCCCGCTGGAAGGTATATTCCTTCCTGAATATTACACCCCGGCTGGAATAATCGAGCAGTTTCGCGTCCAACAGATATCCTTCGGAGTTCTGTGTCAGGCTGCCCTCAAATATAGCGGCTGCTGTACGCCCTTCGGTGAGAGTGTCCGTTTCTCCTTTGAAAGAAAGGGGTTTGAATATTCCGGTCAGCCACAAATCTCTCTCTAAAACCTCATAAATACACTCAGAAGAACTTTTAAGTTCAGACAATTCTACAGTTATTTTCTTTAAAACAATCGGAATTCTTCCCCTTCCCACTCGATCAACCTGGAGATGAACATCGGTCTGTGAATACGCGGGAACGAGAAAAAAGGTGACTATACATAATGAAATTAAACTTGACCGCATCATCATCAATCCTTTTGCGCAAACCTAAAGTGTATCCCGAGAGAGGGTTCATCAAAAGCACCCGGGAGAGGGGGGAAAGGAACCGAACTCTTTATCGCTCTCAAGGCCGCTCTGTCAAAATAGGAATCGCCGGATCCCTTTTGCAGCCGCATCCCGGATATTTTTCCACTTCTGTCAAGGCGGAAAAAGACAGTGCATGAAAGACTCTTTCCATGTTCAACCGACGCGGAAAACCAATTACCCGACACCTTCCGTTCAATAGCTCCCAGATAGTATGAAAATGGAAACCTGGGAGCGTCAACCACAACAGACGTTTCCTCAACTTTTTCCTTCTTTACCGTAATATCAAGAGGTTTATTCTCTTTTTCCTTTTGCGGTTCCGCTTCAGCGGTTTCTTTGGGTTTCTTTTCCTTTACGTCATCAGACGGTTCTTTCTTTTCTACAGCTTTGGGGGGCGGTTTG
>JAUXHZ010000314.1 GCA_030621255.1 Candidatus Latescibacterota bacterium | reverse complement strand
AAGAAATAGCCTTTATCTCCGACAGAGAAGGAAACCCGCAGATATGGATTATCCCCATAGGCGGCGGCGAAGCCCGCCGTATTACAGATATCCCGACAGGGGCTTCCTCCCCCCTCTGGTCGCCGGATGGCAGAACACTGGCTTTTACATCAAGTGTATATCCGGAATGTGAGGATATGGATTGCAACGGCGAGAAGCTCAAGGAATTTAAAAATAGCAAAGTAAAGGCGAGAATTATCGACCGGCTGATGTACCGCCACTGGAATTCCTGGAGAGAGGGCCGATGGAGCCATCTTTTCCTGACCGATACGAAAGGCTCCGCCCCGATTGAAATAAATAAAGGGGAAACAGACATCCCGCCCATCTCACTTGGCGGGGAGAGAGACTATTCCTTTTCTCCGGACGGGAAAGAGCTATGCTTCACTATGAACCCCGATTCCGTTATCGCCACATCAACTAATAATAACCTTTATATAATGAGTTTGCCCGGCGGCAGCCCCAAGGCGATCACCGGGGAAAACCTCTCTAATGACAATAACCCCCGTTATTCTCCCAATGGCGAATTTATAGCCTATCGGGCGCAGTTTATTCCGGGCTTCGAAGCCGACAGGTACAGATTGATGTTATATAACAGAAAAACTGGAAAAACCCACAATCTAACGAAAGATTTTGATTACAGTATAGGCAAGTTCACATGGGGGCCGAAGAGCGGCAATATATATTTTAATAGTGATAAGCACGGACGTGTGTCTATCGGAAAGGTTTCCACCGATGGAGGCGACGCGGCTTTTCTGATCTCCGATGGTTCTAATATGAACCTGAGAGTGACTCCCAACGGCAAAGAGATAATATTCTCGCGACAGGATATCTCACACCCTACTGAAATATATAGATCAACAATTAAGGGGAAGAAGATCACTCAATTGACGAATATTAATGAAGGATTACTAAATAACCTCCAGATGAATCCGCTTGAAGAATTCTGGTTTAAGGGTGCGGAATCAAAAAATGTACATGGCATTCTTGTCAAACCTCCATTCTTTGATGAAAACAGAAAATACCCTTTAATAGTACTTATCCATGGAGGACCGCAGGGAGCTTTCGGTGACGAGTTCCACTACAGGTGGAATGTTCAGATGTTCGCTTCACCGGGATATGTTGTAGCCATGTTCAATTTTACCGGCAGTACCGGCTACGGACAAGAATTCACCAACGCAATAAGCGGAGACTGGGGTGGACGCCCATATGTTGATATCATGAATGGGCTCGATTATGTAGTGGAAAACTACGCGTATATAGACCCGGACAGAGTAGGAGCCGCGGGCGCTTCCTACGGCGGATTTATGATATCCTGGATAGAGGGACATACTGACAGGTTCGAATGCCTGGTCTCTCATGACGGAGTCTACAACCAGACAAGTATGTATGGAGCAACGGAAGAACTCTGGTTCCCCGAATGGGAATTAAAGGGGACACCATGGTCCAATCCCGAAATGTACAAAAAATTCTCTCCGAGCAGTTATGCTGAGAATTTCAAAACGCCTTGTCTTGTCATACATGGTGAAAACGATTTCAGAGTTCCCTATACACAGGGACTTGAATTCTTTACAGCCCTACAGCGGCAGGGAGTAGAATCCAAACTGCTTTTCTACCCTGACGAAGATCATTTTGTCCGGAAACCCCTGAACGCCGAGCTATGGTGGAACACACTACACGAATGGTTCGCAAAATACCTTAAGATGTAGGGATATACTTGTTCTTGAAAGTTCGACCGCAAATACCGGAGCAGCCAAAATGTTACGGAGTGCTTCTTTGTGCCTGGTGATATTGCCTGTGGCCGGCTTTTCCACGCAATAAAAAATACCGGAAAAGAGAACCAATGAAAGGGTCACACGGGCCGCCTTCTCAGTACCTTTTCCGGTAATACAATTTTCGAACCCGACTTCTTTATACTATACTAAATCTCTAAAATTTTCAAGTGAATTTATCAATTCATAAAGATTTTTAACATATTATTAAGATTCAATAACTAGAATGAGTGATACCTGTTATAATTCAAGGAACCTGAACGGTGCCTTCGCCTACGAGCACAACTGCCCCTGTAACATTGATACTTTCAACCATCCCCCTGTCACAGTAGACATCAACCCTTATAGAACTCGGCCGCCCCATTTCAATACCCTGCCTCACATT
>JAUXHZ010000154.1 GCA_030621255.1 Candidatus Latescibacterota bacterium | reverse complement strand
CTTCAGATGGCATCTTCTATCTTCCTTTTAGGCTGCTGCCGATTTTCTGCAGCAGTGTATTTGTAAATCCGGAGAAAAATGGGCCCGAAGGGGGCAAACGCTTTCCAAATGAAGCATCGAATCCGGTGGAAATATCCAACTGTTTAATATTGAACCGTCCGGCTGCTTCATCTGAAATTCCGCCGGTTGCAAAGAACGCGGCTTTAGGCGCGAATGCGGCTATCGAGTCAAACAAACCCGATTTTTGAACCACACAACCGGAATTTGCAATTATTATAGCATCAGGAAATAATTTATTGATCCCGCAATTCAGAGAGTAAATCGCGGATATCCGTAAAAGTTCTTCCAAGTAATCTTTCCGGAGCCCCGGCAGCAAGCTGAAGGCTCCAACTACTATATGCGGACCGGACCTCGAAACAAACTCCCTGTCAAAGGGTTTAAAAGAAGACGAGTCACGCGCATAAACAAAACGCAGCGAATCGGAAACGCTTTTTTGCAGCAATCTATTTTTCTCAACTACCGGCAGCAAATATTCTTCCGGTTCAAGCGCGAAGTAATATCCAGCGTTCGGCAATCCACAGCCATTTTCAATAAGGGTTACATTAATGCCCTGCCGGGCGATACAATCTGATATTCCGCTACCCAGAAAAGCCCTCATTGGAGAAATTCCAGATACCATGACCCATATTAGCGATTCCGGAATCACGCTCCCGCGCGCATCTTCACTATCATCTCCAGATAGAAAAAGATGCGCGAACTGTTTGAGTCCTATAGATGATTCTCCTGGAGACATTATTTAAACAATCAATAAAGAATTTTCCTGGCCAAACTCGTTGACAACGGTATCACTGTTCTTTGGATCCTTGATCCATATTCCATCAACAATAAACCTGTATTCATATTCCCCGGGTTCAAGCTTCAGTGCAACCTTCCATAATCCATCAGAGGGGTCTTTGTCCATACTGATGCCGTTCCTGGACCAACTCGCAAATTCGCCTGTTAGATATACATTTTCAGCACTCGGCGCGTCAATTGAAAATAATACCCCATCATCAACAACACTGGGACCGTGAAGCCTTGCCATCCAGCCTCTGATATTTTCCATATCCAATACAGGGCTTCTTTCTTCAATCTCCTCAGCAATCGCGAGAAATTCCCTGCACAAATGATCAGTTTCCGGCATTTCAAATATCGAAATACCTCTTAGCACCGATTCTTTATATCGAACAGAATGACTAACCGTACTATTCATTAATATCGGTTCGTGCTTTCTCTCAAGTTCATAGACGAAATCTCTGGCGAAAGTTGTTCTTTTTTCCAGGTTATTAATCAAAATATGCATGGTAACAGTATGATCTATTTCACTCTCTAGGAGGTCAAGGGTTTCTTTAAGTCTGTCCAATCCATCCAATGAAAAACAACTCGGCTCTACCGGTACAATTACTTCGTTTGAGGCTATAAGGGCATTAAATGTGAGAATACCGACATTGGGCGGTGAATCAATTATTACAAAATCATATGTTTCATTCGATCTTGCCAACTTGGAGCCAAGATGGGTTTCCCTCCCTTTTTTCCCGGACAGCTCTTGTTCCAAAGCACTGAGTACGGGTGAAGAGGGGACAATATAAAAATCCTCAGACAACTTATAAACCGCATCGGGTAATTTGAGCCTGGGTTCTATGAGCAAATCATATGTAGTATGAGTAATATTCTCATACGGAACTTTTAGCCCCAGTGAAGCGTGCGCCTGCGGGTCCATATCAATCAAAAGAATTTTTTTCCCCAGTTTCACGAGAGCCGCAGCCAAATTTATCGCTACGGTCGTCTTGCCGCACCCGCCCTTTTGATTAACTACCGATATAATCCGCATACCGGACCACCTCCCTGTCTTCCCAGGAATAACTGGAAAATTAAGCATTTTTGGCAAAAAAATAGGCTAACCCATCCCTTGGCCCAGCCTTAAAATATTCTTTTTTTATATTAACAAGCATTTCGACATCGCCTTTGTAGTCAAATTGCTTCTACTATCTTCCCATGCACCTTTCTCTTAATTGCTAATCCTTGCGTTAGCCGATACTGACCTAATTATCCCTTTTATAATAAATTGTTGTCAAGGGTTATTTGCACTTTTAGTAAAAAAACAGTAACGCTATAAATAGCCCGAGCGCCAACCCCCCAAAGACCTCCGCCCAGGTATGCCCCACAAGTTCCCGCAGTTCATCAGCATCTATATGATGTGTCTTGCTGGCTTTCTCAATTATTTCATTCAGAACCCTGGCCTGATTCCCAACCTCCTGACGTAACCCCGTCGCTTCAAAAATAAAATATAGGCTAAAAATCAATGATATTCCAAAAAGAACGGAGTCAATCCCGCGATATACAGCCACCCCAACCGTAAGAGTAGTTACCATCGAGGTATGAGAGCTTGGCATTCCTCCTGTATCCAACATGCGAAGCAAGCTGAATTTTCCGTTCTTTATCAGTTCCACAAAAGGTTTAATAAACTGCGCGGAAACGACACTGACTAAAGAAGCAACGCCTATTGTATGAATCACTATTAACCCTCCATAATTTTCTTTACTAAAAAATCGCTAAATCCAATAACCCGGATTTAATTTTTCTCATACCAATCATATAAATAATGAAAATTACTTAGAGCATCCGGCCTTACACCCCCAAAACGTTTGCTCACGACAAAGAGGTTATGCGGAATATAAAGAAATGTATATGGCTGTTCATCATGGATGATTTTCTGCGCACGATAAAAAACCGGTTTAGCCTTTTCAAAATCAAGCATACCAGTGGCAAGTGTATTCAGGCTGTCAACTATGCTGTTGCAGTAATCAACCCTGTTGTATCCCCCTTCACCCCTGGCTTCACAACTCCAGATGGGAGCAAGATCCGCTTTTGTCCCCACGCGCCAAGCACTTATTATTCCATCGAAATCAGAGGCCTTATGTCTTTCAAGCATCACAGTCCATTCGATCAAAACGGGATTGGCTTTCACACCAATTTTCCTCAGCATCTCCTGAACCATTATCTGGATATCAGCGCGTATCTGATTACCGTGGTTGGTAACAATTTCAAATTCCAGCCTCTTGCCGTTTTTAGCCAGGAATTGATCTTCATCTTCATAGCTATATCCCTCTTCCTTAAGTATCATCGCGGCCTTCTCGGGATTATAGGGCAGAGGTTCAATATCGGGGTTATACGCCCAGATCAGAGGCACAAAAGCCCCGCTGCATCTATCCGCGTAACCGTAGTAAAGATTATCAATAATAAGTTTTCTATCAATAGCCATCGTCAGCGCTCTTCTGACCCGGGGATTATCAAAAGGTTTCCTCGCTCCATTCCATCCCAGATAGATATATGCCCTCGTAGGAAAATCAAAAACCCTGAGTCCGGGGTTATCTTTTTTTATTCTCACAACTTCCGCGGGAGGAACACTTTCCATACAATCGATCTCTCCGTCACGAAGCTGAGTCACAAGAGTAACCTGATCGGGGATAATCTTGAAGATCACTCTGCTTAAACAAGGTTTGTCCTCATCGTAATAATTCTCATTGGCGGTAAGAATCAAGGACTGTCCCTTTTCCCATTTTTCAATCTTGAAGGGACCTGTTACTGGAAGCTCTCCGGCAACTATTCTCCCAAACTCAGCGGGATCGGTACCATCAATAATATGCGCCGGCATAATAGGGCCATCCACCGCATCCATAACCTGGTATGGATAAACAAGATTGAAATGATATACAACCGTAAAGTCGTCAATAATTTCCAGACTATCTATATGTTCCTTGAGATGACGGCCGCTCCACACGGTCTCGGGATCTATCTGCAGTTTAAATGTCTCGGCGACATCCCTTGCTGTAAATTTTATTCCGTCACTCCAGATCACATCATCTCTTAAGTGAAAGGTCAGTTCCAGCCGGTCTTCTGAAAACTCCCAGGAAGTAGCAAGCCTCGGGCTAAAGGTTAGAAAATCATCGTTTTCATCAAGGAGTGAGAGAAAAAGAAGGTTATATATGTCGCGCGCGTGAGCATCGGTAGTAGA
>JAUXHZ010000237.1 GCA_030621255.1 Candidatus Latescibacterota bacterium | reverse complement strand
TCTTTGGCGACAGCACTGGCAACAATCGTAATTAATTCCTGAACATTATTAGGATAGCTGTAATTTGTCAGCAAATCAGTGCTCTCATCCGAAAACGCCCCGATTTTCTTTCCTGCCTTCTGCGCTTCTTCCTTTAGAAAATGGGATGCCAAAAGCAATATATCATCAGCCCTCTTGCGAAGGGGTGGAATTCCAATGGAAGTGACCATCAAATGATAAAGAAGATCTCTGCTGAAAGATTCTTCATTCTCCGCTGAGGCAAGTTTCTTCGTTGAAGCTACAATTATCCTGACATCGGAGTTTCGTATTCTTGCCGAACTCTCCAGATAGTATTCATTTCTCTGAATAACTCTTTTCAATCTTGCCTGCATCGGAAAATCAAGATATTCAATATTATTAAGAAAGAGTGTCCCTCCATCCGCTTCTTCAAGAAACCCGGTTTTTTCTTCCCTTGTTTTACTCGAACTTTGAGCCTTCCCGAAGAAAAAAGAGGGAAATTGCTCAGGAAGAAAACTATTTGTATCCACCGGAACAAAAGCCTTGTCTCTTCGCGGGCTCGCTCTATGAATGGCCCTGGCAAGTGTTTCCTTACCAGTCCCGCTTTCACCCCAGATAAAAATAGTCAGATCACTGCCGGCAAGCTTTTCCACTTGGTGAAACAATCGAATCATCTCCGGATTACCGGTAATCAAACCGTTAAACGCATCCTGATTAACAAGCCCCTTTCGGCTTAATCCCCGCGGAAGTTGTTTAATACTTCTATCCAGAACACTATGTTCGAGTGCGTCATCAATTATCTCTAACAATTTATCGTCGTCAACCGGTTTGATCACATAATCGAAAGCCCCAAGTTTCATCGATTTTACTGCAAGGTCAACATCATTAACTCCGGTCAGGATCACAACGGGAGTATTAATATTCGTTTTCTTCATTTCTCTCAAAATATTCATGCCGCTAACATTGGGCATATCCATGTCAAGAAGGATTAAGTTAAATGCCTTCCGCGATAAACATTCCATCACTTTTCTTGAATCATTTTCAATAAAAGTTTCGTAAAGGCCAGTCTGAGCGAAAAGTACTTTAAAGTAATTTGTTACGGCAATATCATCGTCTACAATAAAGATCTGTTTCATCGCTGCACCTCCTTCTTACCATCACCGGGAGAACCAACCGGAATTTTGATAGTAAACGTAGTGCCGACACCCGGGCTGCTGTTCACTGAAATTTTCCCTCCATGCTCTTCAATTATTCGAAAAACAATTGCCAACCCGAGACCGGTGCCCCCTTTCCCCCGCTTTGTAGTAAAGAATGGATCGAAAATCTGCTTTATGGTTTGTTCATTCATCCCGCAGCCGTTATCAACTATCTGTACAACAAGGAAGGAATTCGCTTTCATGGTTCTGACGGTAATCCTGCCTTTCGTGTCATCAGAAATGGCCTGGCTCGCGTTAACAATCAAATTGATCAACACCTGCTCAATTTTCTGAGCATTCCCCCTGAATGTCGGAAGATCTCTGCCAAGATTCAGTTCTATTTCACTCTTCTTATGTACTTCCTTGTGAACAAGTCTTGTTGTCGCTTCTATAAGTGTGTTTATCTCTACTGTGTCTACAAGCAGGCCCTCATCCTTTTTTGTAAAAGCTCTAAGCCCTTGAACAATACTCTTAATTCGCTCAGAGCCATGAGCCATATCATTAACCAGAACCATAATATGTTCACGGAAAAAATCATAGTTTAACCGCGCAATCCTTAATTCAGGGTTCGAGCTGTAATACTCATCAACAATAGGCAGCATATCTTCAAAAGACTGCTTAACAATCTTGATATTTCCACGTATAAATTGATTAGGGTTATTAATTTCATGGCCGATACCGCTTACCAATTCGCCGATAGAAGCCAATTTATCAGCTTGCTGCAATTGTTGATCATAAGTCTTCTCGAGGGTAACATCCCTATAAAATTCCAGTATGCCATCCACTTCATGTTTTTCATTGTAAACCGGCAAAGCATGCACCTGAAGATATCTATCCTTATTTTTTATTGTTAGGGTTACCGGTGTTTTTTCCTTCATAATCATGGCAAGACGACAATCTTTACACGGCTTGTCCCTGCCAAAAAAACTTGAATAACAATATTCGCCCGGTTCAATATCATCCCTGTTTGACATTACAACTTTACGGTTTATATCCAGAAGTACAACTTCATCGGGGATCGCCTTAAAGATCGTCTCCAGCTGGGTTTTAGCCTTGTCCCATCCTTTGTTAACCCTCTCCAGGTATGAATTTACAATAGATAGTTTCTTTTTCTGGTCACCCAGTTCTTCAGTTCGAGCAGCGACCTGGCTTTTCAGTTCCTCCATTCTGGCGCGATATTGACCCTCTTCGCTTTCCATTTTGCCAAGTCTTTTCGCGAGTTCTTTACGTTCAAGAGCCACATTCAACATTCTGGCGATTTCATCAAGCATCTTCTGTTCTTCGGCAAGCATCTTGGTACCTTTATCATGATACCCGACACGTATCTCTCCCTTGCGCTCTTTCCATACCATCAACTCCACCGAAAGATAATTCTTAGAAGCGGGTTTCCGTCCATATTCCCGACCATCATAAGAAGTATATACCACAACGTCTTTCGGATACAGCATACCGGTGCTTAAAATTCCTGTGAATTTATTAAAGAACTCCTCAATACTCTTCGTAATTTCAATTAATTTGGCAATATTATATAAACATGTAAGTTCCTTTATTCTTTCATCTTTCTGCCATTCCAGTTCCTTGTTCAAACTGCCCGGTTTATCACCAAAGAAGCAAAAAACACTCTTTCCCCCGCTATCGGCGAACCCCGCCCTGAGAGATATTGAAGATTCCAGTTTATTCCTGGGAGCAAATACGGCAATTCCATAATCTCCACTCCGTACCTGCTCTATAGCTAATTGAAAACTCTTCAAAGAAGAAGGGATCAATATTCCATCCAGTTTACTGCCCTTTAAAGCTTCATTATTAACAGTAAAATCGGTCAGGACCTCTTTGCCGGCATGAAGAATCATGCCTTCCGCATCCGTTACAAG
>JAUXHZ010000126.1 GCA_030621255.1 Candidatus Latescibacterota bacterium | reverse complement strand
CAAGACATAGAAGAAATGCTGAAAACGATAGGAGTGTCATCTTTCGATGAGCTTCTTGAACCTGTTTCTTCAGAGTTTCGAGTTAAGGGAGAATTAAAGCTTCCGGAGCCGATGAGTGAAGCTGAAGTTGTGGATAGATTTGAACGGTTAGCGGCTGGAAACAATCCGGCTTCTTCGATGAAGAGTTTTCTCGGCGGAGGAATTTATGATCATATTATCCCCGCGACCGTTCGGTATGTCCTTTCAAGAAGTGAGTTCTATACTTCATATACACCCTATCAGGCAGAAGTAAGCCAGGGTACTCTACAGTCGATTTATGAATATCAAAGTATGATATGTGGATTGACTTCGATGGAAGTGGCCAATGCCTCTCTTTATGACGGAGCGACAGCCCTGGCCGAATCTATATTAATGGCATGTTCGATAAAGCGTAAAGACAAAGCGCTGGTGCCTGCCGCTATTCCAAAAAGGATGAAAGATGTGTTGCAGACATACGTTGTCGGCAAAAATATTATAATAGAGTATATCCCTTTCACGGAAGAGGGTACTCTGGACATTAAAAAGCTGAAGGAAGAACTCGATTCGGAAACAGCCGCTGTAGTTTTAGCTCAGCCGAATTATTTCGGGGTAATAGAAGAGGCCGAAGAAATTTCGGCAATCGTCCGTGAGTCGGGAGCACTTCTTATTTCCTATGTTGATCCGGTATCTCTCGCTGTACTGACCCCTCCGGGAGAGTATGATTCCGATATCGTTATCGGAGAGGGTCAATCGCTCGGGCTTCCGCAGAGTTTTGGAGGCCCCCTTCTTGGATTTATTGCAACGAAAATGGAATTTGTTAGAAAATCTCCCGGGCGGCTTGTAAGTGAAACTGTAGATATTAGCGGCAACAGGAGTTATGTGATGACGTTGCAAACCAGAGAGCAGCATATAAGGCGGGCGAATGCAACATCGAATATTTGTACAAATGAAGGGCTATGTGCTCTCGCGGCGGCAGTTTATCTAACCACCCTCGGTGAGGATGGTTTTAGAGAAGTCGCGCTTCAGAGTGCGGCCAAGACACGAACGCTCTATAATATGATATCCGGTTTATCCGGATGCACTTTTCCATTTGGAGATAATTTTTTTCAGGAATTTGTTCTGAAACTTTCCGTTCCGGCCGATGATTTCCTGAATGAAGCAAGAAAAAGAGGGGTGCTTGCCGGTATTTCTCTCAGCGAGGATTTCCCCGGGCTAGGTGATTCAGCGGTGCTTGTCGCTGTAACCGAGAAACGCTCCATAGGGGATCTACAGCTTTACCGCGATATAGTTTCGCGGATTGGAGGTGGGAAATGACCGGGACAATCTTTGAGAAAGGGCTGCATGGCAGAAGTGGAAAGTATATTCCTGAAAATGACTGCCCGGTTGATGAGGCGCTCCTTCCAATTCAGCGAAAATCTTCATTGGGCCTGCCGCGTATAGCGGAGCAGGGAGTGATAAGGCATTATATGGAGCTTGCTTCAAAAAATTATCATATTGACAAGGGGATATATCCCCTTGGGAGCTGTACCATGAAATATAACCCGGTTGTTAATGAGGAGATTGCCCGCGACAATGCTTTTTGCGGCCTCCATCCCGCTCAGGATGAAGCAGATGTTCAGGGCGCCCTGGAACTTATCTTTAATCTTCAAGAGGCTCTGTGCGAGATATGCGGTATGGATTCCTTTACCCTTCAGCCTGTCGCCGGCGCTCATGGAGAGCTGACGGGAATAATGATTGCCCGTGATTATTTCCGTGAAAGAGGAGAAGATAGAAAATTTGTTATCGTGCCTGATTCCGCTCATGGAACCAATCCGGCAAGTGTATCGACCTGCGGGTTTACGCCTGTAACTCTTAAGTCAGACGAAAGGGGGATGATTAACCCCGCTGATTTAAAAGAAATAATCAGCAGTGAAACTGCGGTTCTTATGCTCACGCTGCCGAATACTCTCGGATTATTTGAGAGGGATATCGGAAAGATTATTGAGATAGCGCATGATGCCGGCGCACTTGTCTATATGGACGGGGCCAACATGAATGCTCTTATGGGTATAGTACAACCGGGCAAAATCGGGATTGATATTATGCATCTCAATCTCCATAAGACATTTTCCACACCTCATGGCGGCGGCGGCCCCGGCTCGGGGCCTGTTGGTGTACGTGAGCATCTTTCCGCTTTTCTGCCGGTACCCAGGGTGGTAAAGAAGATCGACAGTTTTGAGTTCTCATGGGGGCCGGAAAAGTCAATTGGGAAAGTACATTCATATTTCGGAAATTTCAATGTTCTTGTAAAGGCGTATGCCTATATTTGCAGGCTGGGCGCGAAAGGGTTAAGAGAAGTTTCTGAAAACGCGATTATAAATGCTAATTATCTAATGGAATTGGTGGGAAGATTCTACGATGTCAAGTATCCCGGGCCGTGCATGCATGAGTTTGTAGCGTCCGCGGTGAATCTGAAGAAGCATGGCGTCAGTACGCTGGATGTGGCGAAACGCCTTCTTGACTATGGGGTGCATGCCCCCACAGTATATTTCCCATTAATTGTAAAGGAAGCCCTGATGATAGAACCGGTTGAAACGGAAAAGAAGGAGACGCTTGACCGCTTTGCCGGGATTATGGAAAAGATATCGCGTGAAGCGGCAGAAAATCCGGATCTTCTTCATGAAGCTCCTGTCAGCACGCCGGTCCGGAGACTCGATGAAGCCTGCGCCGCTCGAAATCCCGATTTCCGTTGGTATGAGGGGAAATAGATTATCACTGAGAATGGATTCAATTAAATGCTGCGATGGTTGTTTCTTGATGATGGACAGGGGAACGGCGCCGAGAATATGGCGGCTGATGAGTTTATTCTGAATAGAGTTCAATGCCCGGATATCGAAGCAATCCTACGGGTGTATTCATTTAATCCTCCCGCAGTTAGTATCGGTTTTCATCAGGACCCCGATGAGATTCTCGATATCGATGCTCTGCGCCATGACCGGGTATCTCTTGTCCGCCGGATAACGGGAGGTCGCGCCCTTCTTCACGATGAGGAAATTACTTACTGCATAGCGGCTTCTATAGAAGGAGGGATTTTTAAGTCAGGGTTTCAGGAAAGATATATGGTTGTTTCCGAAACCTTAACGGAAGTTCTCGGCGCTTTGGGTGTAAAGGCGCGAATATCAAGAGGTGAAAAAGAATCCGGAGACAAAAAAAATAGTTCCCCATGCCTGGTTTCAGTAAGCCGCCATGAAATTACCGCCGGCGGCAGGAAGATTGTCGCAAGCGCGCAACGTAGCTCCGGAGCGGTTTTTATTCAGCATGGATCTATCCTGCTGGGGGCGGGATCAAAGAAGATTTCGAAATATCTTAGGGGGGACTGGGGAAATCTTGACCGGTATGTAACAAGCATTTTTGAAGAAACAGGTATAAATCCCGGATATCGTAAATGCGCGGAAGTCATAAAGGAAGCCTTTGCCGGTAAATTCGGGGTGGAATTTGAAGATTTGAGTTTATCCCGCCGGGATAGATCTGATATCAGTGCGGCGGCGCTTAAGAAATCGACCGAATTTCACTAGTGCCCTGAGGGGTAAAAAGGAATTATGATAAGATTTATTATTAAAAGGTTAATGCAATCGGTTGTGTTGATTTTTCTTGTTCTCACAATAACCTTTTTTCTGCTTCATTTTGCTCCAGGCGATCCGATGGCGAAATATTTTAATCGCACGGGGATTTCTCCTGAAACAGTTGAAATGATGCGCGTCAAGTTTGGTTTGGACAGGCCTGTTGGTGAGCAGTATATAAAATGGGTCGCGAATTTCATGCGGGGCGATTTTGGTTTTTCTATTCATTACAACAGGCCGGTACGTGATATTATTTTTGAAACGGTGCCGAACACCTTGCGTTTGACTGTGGCCGCGCTGCTGTTGTATATTGTGATTGGAATATCCCTGGGCATATTTTCGGCCGTCAAAAAAGACACCCTTTTTGATAAAGTGAATACTATAACCGCTCTTTTTCTATATTCAATTCCCTCCTTCTGGCTTGCCCTGATGCTGATATTCATATTTTCATTAAAACTGGGGATTCTTCCTTCATCACATATGCAGTCAATAGGTATGCAGGGAGCCGGCTGGTTTGAACTCTTCTGTGACAGGGCGCGTCATCTTATTATGCCGGCTTTTGTTCTCGGGGTGGCGTCAGCGGCTGGAATGGCCAGGTATATGAGGGGAAGTATGCTGGATGTATTGAGGGAGGACTATATCAGAACCGCAAGGGCAAAAGGTCTCGAAAACAAGAGCGTTATTCTGAAGCATGCCTTCAGAAATGCCGCTCTTCCAGTGGTTACAATTATCGGCCTGAGTATTCCCTTCCTGCTGGGAGGTGCGGTTGTGATAGAGAAAATTTTTTCATGGCCCGGCATGGGGAGACTTGCTGTCGACGCGATTTACGCTAGAGATTACCCGATAGTGCTCGCGGTTAATTTTGTAGTTGGTGTTATGGTAATTTTAGGGAATCTTATGGCTGATATAGGGTATGCCCTTCTTGATCCGCGGATTACAGTTACGAAGAGATCAGAATGATAATAAAAGAATTGATATGAACAAAGTTAGGAAATAGCAAAGGTACGATACAGTGATAAAGAGAATGAACCAGGAAAATAT
>JAUXHZ010000287.1 GCA_030621255.1 Candidatus Latescibacterota bacterium | reverse complement strand
TCGACCGGCTGCATTCCGGACTTTACTTATGACGGCAGCGGGGTGAGGGTGGCGAGTGTTTCTTCCGGTTCGCCGGCGGCAAAGGCGGGGATAATGAAGGGTGATGTAATAATTCTACTCGGCGACCGTAAAATAACTAATCTCCGTGAATATTCGAACAAGCTAAAGTCATGCAAGCCCGGGGATAGGGTTGAGATTACATTTCTTCGAGAAGGCAGAGAAATCTCAAAAAATATTGTTCTTGGTGGACGCTAGAATTATTATCACTATTAAGTATATAGCTTTGGGTATATCGCTTCTGCTTCGGCGCGGTTATCTTAGAAAAAATCGATGCCGGTTTAATGTTTCAGTACCCAGGCCTCTTTCGCGAACTCTTTCTGTACATGCCGCAGCGTTTTAAAGGCTTCTTCTTCGGTTCCGAATGATTGACATGTTACAGCGCTCATCCTCCCATCGAGGATAGGGATAATTATGGAGTCATACCCTTTCCCCTTGAGTTCTTTAGTGAAATTAACCGCGTTGCTGTTTATTTCAAAACAACCAATCACAATATGATATTTCCCCCTGCTGAAAGATGGTGTTGCCGCCTTTGTTTCCCTGCTTTTTTCTGATAATGCTGTCTCTTTCAGGGGTTTTGTTTCATCGGGTTTAGTGTCCTGTGATATTTCCGTTGTTTCTACTTCCGGGGATTCTTTTATTCTTGCCTCTTCCCTGAAAGTGAGGATGCTGTCTATCGCGCTAATTCTTTCGAGCGGAAGGTTCGCTTCCGGTTTTATACTCAAAGCAGCTTCGTAATTGATTTTTGCTTTCCGGTACTCTTCAAGGTTAAAAGAGTTATTTGCTTCTGAGATCAGAGCTCTATATTCTGAATCGCTCTTCCCCGCCTTCTGATTAATAATTACAAATAGAGCAACGATTACAATTACAAGAGGCACAATCCACATTAAAGCTTTTTTGATATTTCCGTTACCACTGGAGGCCTCTTCATATTCCATCTGTTCGTGGACAGGTTCATCATTCATGATATACCTCCATTATTAAATAAAGGTGCGGGTTCACTTTCGATAGTGAAGCCTTTTAAAAAAGGGATTTATAAAGCGTTGCGGTAAATCTGAATAAACGATCAGGCCCTTTGTGTTAAACCGTATTTTAGAAGTGACAATATTGTCAATCAAAATAATGCGGATAACTGGTTGAAGTTTTTCAAGGCACGTGGTATAATCTGTGCTACTCAAAGAAGTTGCCGGGAAAAATGAGAAGTGGATTTAAGCTTTGAGATCTATCCGGCGGTAGCAGTGCCGAGTAGGTTTGGATCTGGAGATTGATAATTCACAAGCTATCCCGGCATTTTTATTAAATCATATAGATCAGTGGAGAGGAGATCTTTATGAAATTGAAGAGGTTGGTTTTTCTATTTGCCGTCCTGTTATTCGCGATCTTTACAACGGGTAATGCATATTCGCAGGAAATGATTGTTGCTCCGAAGAAGGTATATGAGGTGCCGGAAGAAAACTTTGGATTTATTCCTCCGCCGCTTGACCTGAGTCACCTTACACCCACCACATACATCTTTGGCGCTACAGCGAGTTCCTGGGACTGGAGAGCCCTCGGCGGTGTTACTTCTGTCAAAAACCAGAATCCATACGGGACATGCTGGTGTTTTGCAGCGTGCGGCGATCTTGAATCGAAAGTCCTTATAAATGAGTTATTCACCGCGGATTATTCTGAACTGAATATTCAGGCGTGTAATCCGACAAGCTATCATAATTGCTATACGGGGGGTAATGCCTGGATTTCCAACAATTACCTCGCTCTTTTCGGCTCGGTAAATGAGACGTGTGATCCTTACCCCGGCGGATGCCCGAACCCGACCTGCGTTAATCCCGCATGTGATTTTTTCAAACAGATCCGGGAATGGATACTTATCCCCAATACTGTCACGGCAATTAAAAACGCCGTGCAGACATACGGCCCTGTATATACTTCGTTTTATGCCGGTTTTGCGGGGTTTAGCAGTTATGACGGAACTTACTGTATTACCTATTCAGGGACTGAAAGCACGAACCATGCTGTTGTGATTGTGGGATGGGATGATGAGATGTGCAGCGGCAATGGCGCCTGGATTGTAAAAAATTCCTGGGGAACAGGATGGGGTGATAACGGCTATTTTTATATCCAGTATGGAAGCGCAAGGATAGGCGAAAGCTCGAGTGTTATTACCCGGTATGTGAATTATGATCCAAATGAAAAGATTTATTATAAAGATGAGTATGGATGGTGGATGTCTGTCGGATATGGAGATGGCCATGACTGGGGTTTGTTGGAGCTTACTCACACCACTGCTAATGAATATCTTAAAAAGGTTTCTTTTTCAGCGACCGGCAGCACATGCAGTTAT
>JAUXHZ010000338.1 GCA_030621255.1 Candidatus Latescibacterota bacterium | reverse complement strand
ATCTTCCTCAGCCAGGCAAAAGGAAGAAGATAATAATAAAACCATAGAAACTATGACAAGTAACTGTTTCACTATTTACTCCTTTCACATCATGATTCGCAAACAGATTGCTCTATTTATAATTATAATTTTATCTTCAGAAATTTATTTTTCAAAGCCCAGAAGCCAATTTGAAACTTATGCTTAAGGAGAGCCTTCCTCAGCAAACACCCCATCCAATAAGGGGTTTTATCATTTAGGCATTTCCCGCGGACAGTGTCGCTCTTTCCGGATTTCCAAATTGTATCAAAGCTGTCTTCGGCCAAATTGCCCATAATATAATCGTGGAGAACGGAAGGATATATATCACCCCTCGGGTCAAGATAGAAAAAATCCTCTCCCGGACAGGAAGAAAAAAGCTGCTTCCCTTCAGACGCAAGAAGATAACTCCCGTAATGAATAAAAGCCTTGCCCCATCGCTTGAGGTTATACGAGCTGAGTTCGCCATTTATTATTGTCTCAAAATCCCTTTTAAGCTGCTCATTGCTAAAATTGCCGGTATTGCTTTTTATTACAGCCGATTCATTCTTACCGAAGAAGAAATCACTCTCGTGTGAAACCTGCATCGTAAATTGAACCCCGAGCTCTTCGGCAAGCCTGTATACCTTTATCATATGATCCGGGTTCTCCGAAGTCAGTGTGTACGCTATCCTTATGTTGCTGACCCCCCCATCCCTTACACCCTTAACTGCCGTAATTACCCTTTCATACGCCCCTTCAACTCCCCTTATATAGTCCTGCATTTCACCCACTCCGTCTATCGAAAAAGCGAATCCTATACGGGGGAATATTTCCTTCAGTTTCAAGGCCGTCGGAACAATCCTCTCCCCGATAAGGCCATTGGAGGATACAATTATTCTACTGCCGGGAAGACGCTCATGAACCGTTTTTACAATCTCTTCGAGGTCAGTTCTCAGGAAAGGTTCACCGCCGGAAATATTAACATCCCTCAGAGTCCGGGGAAGCTTTTTATAAATATCGGGGGGAATCTCTTCATACTCCTCAATCTTCCATATAGAACACATTCGGCATTTTGCCTGGCATCTGTAAGTGACGGCTATTACAGCATCGATCGGATATCTCATAAGCAATCCTTAAATTCCGCTACACGGGTTATACTAATAAATACTACTTAGCCTATCCTATCATAATTACGATACTCTGAGCAAAATAAATTCCAAAGTCCGGAACGCAATTTGAAGCATCGGATATAAATATATTTAACATTCCATTACTTTTCCCCGCTTATTTATGCATTACAGCGCCGGAAAGCCCTTCTTCCATAATTCAGCTAAATATGTTACAATTTAATCGAATCTAATCTCCCGGAGGATTATCTTTCTGATTCTTTATATCTTCCCGGAGAAGAAAGTAAAAACAATAAAAAGATGCCGAATTTGCGAAATGAAAGGTACAATATGAAATTCAAAGCCGCTCCTGTGATTTTCCTGCTGATACTGGTTCTTTCATCTCTTCCCGCGGACTCGGCGGAAGTGAGTGTTATTTATCGCTTCGATGCTCCTTATATAAAGGATGCCGCGAATGGATTTTCCCATATTATCTTCCCGAATACAATTCAGGCGGCGAAGCCCGGTGAACCGAGCATTCCCTACCGTAAAGCGCAGATACTTCTGCCCCCCGGCCAAATAGTAATCGATGTCAGGATAGAAAAACGCGATTGGAAAAAACTAAACAAGCGCTTA
This sequence comes from Candidatus Latescibacterota bacterium, assembly GCA_030621255.1. Lineage (GTDB taxonomy): Bacteria > Krumholzibacteriota > Krumholzibacteriia > Krumholzibacteriales > WJIX01 > JAGHBT01. The sequence goes on along the minus strand of JAUXHZ010000338.1, from coordinate 185 downwards.
AGGCTCCACCCAAGGCAAAACCCCATTCCCGGGAAACTCTATTCAAAAAATCAGGGTGGATTCATCTGCAAAAGTTCTTCCTATCAAATAGACCGATGGATATACCCTCCTATATCCGATTTTTCAACACACTATCTTCGCGGTCACCCTATTGCGACAGGTTCGTTCTGTCCGGTCGGGTTTCA
>JAUXHZ010000073.1 GCA_030621255.1 Candidatus Latescibacterota bacterium | reverse complement strand
TCTACTCTTGATCTCATTTCGCCGGCAGCCTTATTTGTAAAAGTGAAAGCGAGAATCCGTTCCGGGGAAACTTTTTTTTCCTGAATTAAATATAGAATTCGCTCAGTAAGCACTTTCGTCTTCCCACTTCCCGCCCCCGCGAGCACAAGTATATATCCATCCCCCGAGAGTACCGCCTCTCTCTGCTGTTTGTTCAATTTACTCATACCGGAGCTCTCTCCCCGCTGAAGATTATATTACAAACATTTGCATTCTGATTTAAAATTGTGGGCCTATATAAAAATGAAATGCCGGGCTTCCTGTATTTGAAAAATCAGTAGGCCAACCAAGCTGGAAATTTAGGATCAACATACTCAGTCTCATATAGAATCCAATCCCGAAATCACTGTAAAATTCCAAATCATTTATCCCGATAGCGTCGATTCCGGAAGGAAGTCTTTCCACATAACGTTTTTCACCCCAAACAGAGCCTGTATCAAAAAAGAAAGTGCCGCCAATATTCACCAGGGCCCACCGGCCCGGCCAACCGAATATTATAGCATCTACCAACGGATATCGATATTCAAGATTAAACAACATCATCCTTGGGCCCTGAAATTGCAGATAATCGTATCCCCGCATAGTAACCGGGCCGCCCAGGAAAAAACACCTTGAATCTCTGCCAATGCTGGCACTCCCAACGGCTCTAAAAGCAAAATAATTTCTGTAGAAAAGAGGAATATATTTTCTATAATCATAGTAGGCAATTGAACGTACAAGATCATCCGAGGAAAGGGAGACCGACCTTGAGAAGCTGAGCATCCATCTCGAACCGATTACAGGCCCAAATGAACCATAATACGCCGTGTCATGCACGAGGGAGATCGTTGGCTGAAATAACCGGCGTAACGTTTTCTCACCTGTTGAGGTATAGTAATAGCTGCCGTGATTTTCAAAAAACTCCCTTTGCGAAACATAACCCTGCATCTCCATATCAAGCCTTGTAAAAGTTGAGAAGGGATAACTGACCATACCGAACAACCCGTAGTTTCTCTCAGTAAACATCCTATAATCAAGGAAGGCTTCACCAAGAGAAGTAGTTCTTGAATTAAGATAGCTTTTAAACTGAAATATGCCGAAAGCGTAATCGAATTTCTTGCGGAGATAGTAATATGACAGCATAATATCGCTATCTTCAATCGATCTGTGAATATTGAAGGAAAGATAGAGATGATGATCTCCCAGAAGATCACTGAAAGCAATCTGATTCATTAGGCCAAATCCGAATCCGGTGGAATAGAAAAGCCCCATTCCATTACCAATATAATCGGGTGAGAATTTCGTTTCATACGGCTGTACAGTACCTATCTTCTTTTTCATTCTCTCACGAAGGATTTCTAATGTGTCCGGATCAATGTTATTCTTTTTATCTTCATTAATTACAACATCAGGAAATAGTTTTACCGAATCGCGGAATGAATTCTCATCATTAATCTCAATATCCTTTTCAGCAAGAGCTGGATCTTTATCTCCACTTTCGTTAATCCCGAAGTTATAAGTTGTATCGGCAACCTGTTCACTTTTTCGGTTTTTGCCGGGTTCACAGATATCCGGCCCGCCGCTTGAATAAGACTCTTTTGATTTTTCGGAAAATGAATCCATTACAAAAATATCATAACCCGCAGAGTTAAATGCCGAAAAGGCAAGCCTGTCCTTGCTGATACTGTAAGTTGGAGAAAATACACCCCCCAGAGCATCTGTAAACCGGTAGTATCTGCCAAACTCGATACTTCCTCTGTAAAGATTCCATATTCCGCTCTCATTTGAGGCAAAAATAATTTCATCGCCGCCATTTATAATTATTGGAGAACTATCATCACCTCTTGTTTCAATGATTCTTTCCTTATTGCCGGTAGCTATCTCAACACTCCATACATCACTTCTTGACATTCCCTTTCTGATTTTCGTATTAAAATAGTCGATGCTTATCTTTTCAATATCATTGCCGAATTTACCGTACTCGGGGTTTGGAACAACCCTCGGTGACCTGCAGTAAATCAGCTTTTTCCCATCGGGAAACCACGAAGGGTCTATTTCGTCTTCAACATCCTGCGTTAACCTTTCAAGTCGCCCTTCGGAAATTCTGTAGAGATAAAGATCTGTCTGTCCCTCTTTTACACCAACAATCGCAATCTCATCTCCCTTTGGAGACCAGGAAGGACTATAAAAGAAATCAAGAGGGATCTTGACCTTATCAACAATTTTCCCGTCAGGAATTTCCATCAGGAACAACTTGTCGGATCCATCCGACTTAGCCGTAAAAGCAATTTTGTTACCATCCGGGCTGATCGAAAGATTTGATTTTATAGTTCTTAAAGATTCAAACTCTTCAGAGAGTTGGCCTTTTATTAAAGTCTCTTCAATTTTCCCGGTCAGGGTGTTCATAAGATAGATACCATCGAGCCCCTTACGATCTGAAAAATAAACTATATAATTACCATCAGGGGAAATTTGCGGTTTAACATTCCTGTAATGGTGATTTTTTTTATGATCGGTAAGCCTTCTCCCAAATTCTTCCGGCTCCATCTTATCGGCATAGAGCGGCCAGTATCTACGTCTCACACTCTTGGCCCATTTACGGGTCAGCTCTTCTGTCGATAACCCAATCGTTTCATTCAGGGCACGTTCCATCGACCGCGTCACCCCGAGACGGTTCATTATGTCTATAATTTTTCTCTGTCCATAAGTTCTTACAAGATAGTCAACGACGGATTGCCCAGCCTTGTAAACCATGTAGCCGCCGGTATAATCAAGATTTCCGGGGAGATAATCGAAAATTGCCGCGTCCCGCATAAACATCTCGACCTCATCATCATAACCCTTTGAATAGTATTCAGAGCAACCCTCCGCTAACCATAGAGGAATACGAAAAAGCATACTCCTTGAGAAAACAGATCGCAATAGATTGCCGTAAATAATGTCGAATTCGAAAATGTGAATCAGTTCATGTACGGCGGTATTTCTGTAATCTTTGTTTGAACCGCTAAAATGAAGTACAATCCGCCCCCTGTTAGGCTCGGCAAAGGCCTGGACACCTTCCGGAATCAGACTCCATGTCGTATTGGTCTGCTGGAAAGCTGAATGGCTCCCGTAAATAATGACAGGAATTCTCGACTGAATATTATGCTCAAGCCTCAGGGATATCTCCGTATAACCGTCTTCGAGTATCACTCCCGTACGGGCGGCCAAATCCCTGTACCCTTTACTAAAATGGATATCAAAATGAGGTGTTTTCAGAACCATCCAATCAAACTCGGTGTATTGAACCTTGTTCTTTCCAAAACTCCATGCTTGAGCTCTAACTTCTCCGTTATAGCTTGAAATTATCATTGCGGATAGAAACAAAACCATTAACTTATGTATGGAATTTTTGTTCATTTCATATAACCTTGAACCTTCATTGAAGATAATTCCTCAAAATTCCCATCTCATCTTGACATCAAAATTAATTTCATCACTGTTCTTCCGGTTCTCGCCCAGAAAGACTTTGTCTGAATGCATATATTCGGAACGAATTAAAAAGAGATCACTGATTCTATACTCAATCTCAAAATCCCGTTCGTTAAAAACTGACAATCCCTGTTTATACTTAACATACAATCCCTGCGACAAATATTTTCCGACAGCAAGCTTTGTCTCTTTCTCTCCCGCTATACTTCCGGAATTTCGAGCCTGGCTGCTCTGCTCAAGAGATACTGTAAATCCCTCCATTTGAGAATTCAAAACATTCTCAAAATAGTTAGTGGCGAGATTTTGCGCGGTTCCAAGAGCGTCCCATCCGGCATTATCGCCGTTTGGAGATCCAACAATACCGCCTCCCAACATCTTCCAGATATCCGTTTCACTATACCCGCTTTCTTCATGCCGAAGTGATAATCTGGGCTGAGGATCATTTTCATCCCACAGAATATTCAGATAAATCCTTTTTCCCTCAGGGTCAAATGTTTCAGCTTCAATATCTACAATAGGCCTGGACTTTCCCGCGAGGGCAAACACCAGCGTTCCTGAATTCACCCGGAATTTGTTATTGTAAATATTATACCATCCCCTGTGCAATTTTAATCTTCCCCTTAGATAAGTTCCTTTTCTATTATGATAGAGGACAACCTTTCCAAGTAATTCAATATTGGCGGCGGGAGTACGAATTCGCGCCTCTCCTCCCATATCCAGATTCACTTCAGCAAGCCATGAAGGAGCACTCATAATCGTTCCATTCTCCCTGGACTCCATTTCATCAAAATCATAGTATAACTCAACTTTGTTGACTTCAAGATCGCCGGACAGCGATGGTATTACTTTGCCATCTATTCTTTCAGAGTCTATTGATATTTTTCCGGATACAATAGCCAGAACATCCCTTATACCGGCGATCAGGACTTTATTTAAATCTATGGACAAATCATATTTAACCGGTTCCCAATCCCGCATAACGATCGAACCGTAACAATTGAATTTGCCATCTTTCCCTTCTTTGCCTCCCAGATTATGAATCTTTATAAGTGTGTCCTCAATGCTAATGTATGAGTTTATATCCCTGAATTTCTCTTCCATACCGGCAGGCCTGAAACTGGCATTGAAGAGATCTATCCTGCCGGACAAATCAGGGTCATTCATACTTCCTTGAATGTTGAATTGCAACGATCCCCTGCCGTCTGCTTCCGCAACAAGATCTGACATTTTTCCCACATTTTCAAGATCACAGTCCGGAACCTCAAGGCTAAAATGGAAAGGTTTGTCTCTATCAAGAGAATAAAACCATTCTTTCTCTCTCACTGGGAGGAACCCGCTTAACTTGCCTTTTACCGAAGGGTACGTAAAGATTGATCCATCAAACTTAATCTGATCCTCACTGGTTGAAGCATGCAAATCTATCCTTGGAATAGTTAAGTGATTCAAAACCAGGCCATTCACTGTCCCGTCAAAATCTATCTCCGGATGCACAAGCGAATCAGTCAAAACAAGCCTTCCCGTAAAGATACCATCTATAAACGGTGTATCCCCAAAACATTCCGCAAAAGGCTTTATCGCCAAATTGGCAGAATATATACCAAAGTCTACAACGGCATTACGAAGAGCTTTTATTCCATTTTGATTGATTTCCTTCCAGCTAACGCCGTTTATTGTCCCACTGGCAAAACCGAACCCCGCCGTAGTATACAAGCTCACAGAATCAACCACGCAATACCCTTCCACGTAAGACGCTTTGACCGCCAGTGATTTCACTGTGATTGTATCAATAACTCCCTCTGTCAATTCAAGGTCAATCTCCATTGATGGATCCGCAATCTCTCCGGTACAGCTCAGAGTCCCCATTATCTTCCCTTTCAGGGGAACTGATATTAGCCCGGAGTGATTTAATAGCGACGCATCCAACCTGTCAAATCTAAATTCACCATCCAGGGTATTCGCGAATTTGTTCAAAGTTCCGCCGAAATATAAGGCGCCAAGCTTTGAATGAAACTGCATATCGTCAAAAAACAATGTAGAATCACCAATGACAACATTAAAGTTTCCACCGCTTTTCCAGTTCTCCTCCAGCATTTCAAGCAGAACATCACTGAATACAAACCTTGTAACATCCCCATTCTTTATCACTTCTCCCCGCATATTTGCCTTGAATCCGGCCCTTTCAAGATTAAGTCTTTTTATATTCGTCTTACCTCGAAAATAATCAAGCGACAATTCAATCCCGGAGAAACCGAACGGATCAATGCAGCAACTGTCTCCTGAAAGATCCAGAAAGAGGCTGTAATATTTATCCCTTTTCATAGAAAGCTTGATTTGTCCCTCGGTCACAAAAACGTTTCTGTATTCAAAATTATTACAACTGCCGTTTACTCGCAGATCCCAGGAGTCAAAACTTCCGCTCCATAATCCATTTACATCAATATCAGTCCTGTATTCCTCAATATTAAAATAGGGGAACAGGGTGTCAACCGCTTCGCATTTAATGTCAATAAAGAGCTTTACCTCATCTTTTCCGGTTATACTTCCATACATATCAACAGTATGTGTTGGGGATTTCAGCCATACCTTATCAAGCAAAAGAGTATCCCCTCTGTGAACTCCGGAAATAATGGCATGCTCATAAGGAAATCTTCTGAAATGCCCCTTTTCAAGATCAAATTGGAATAGCGCTTC
>JAUXHZ010000092.1 GCA_030621255.1 Candidatus Latescibacterota bacterium | reverse complement strand
TCGCAGATGCCTTCAGAAAAGAAAAAAAAGTATAGTAAAAAAGAAATTGGTTTGTTTAAAAAGAATATTATTGATGAGCGCGAGAGAATTCAGGAAGAACTTGACCGAATAAATGAATCAATAAGTTCCTCGGCAGATGATAAGGAGAGAGGTTCTTCCTATTCAAATCATCTAGCCGATCATGGAACAGACGGCATGGAGAAGGAGAAGCTATATTCTTATGTCAGTCAGAAAGATTCTTATCTAAGGGCTCTCGACGAAGCTCTGGAGAGGATAAAAAGAGATATTTACGGCAAGTGTGAAATGTGTGACGGATTGATTCCCAAAAGAAGGCTGGATGTTGTTCCTTCGGCAAGACTATGCATTAAATGCAAGAGCGATCAGGAGAAGATTCGGAAGGAGCAGTAAATAAATGCTATATTTTACGGTTGCCGCGTTAGTTGTTATCCTCGATCAGACTACGAAGAGGATAGTTCTTGAAACCTGCACAACTGGGGGCGGGAGAGAACTGATTGGAAGTTTTCTCCGTATCAGATTGAGCCATAATCCGGGAGCGATACTGGGGGTGTTGTCCGGTTCAAGATCTCTTCTTTTGACGATTACCATAATTTCCGTTACCGCTTTGATCTTCTTCGCGTATAAGATGAGGTATGCTCCCCTTTTAAAAAGGTTGTCTCTGGGACTTATTCTAGGCGGCGCTTTCGGTAACCTTATAGACAGGTTAGCTTCCGGCAGTGTTGTGGATTTTATTGATATGGGGATAGGCCGGCACCGTTGGCCTACCTATAATATCGCGGATGCCGCTGTAACAATAGGGGCAGTGATTCTTATTTCAGGATTTGTCCTGCATTCTGACCCTTCCGGGGAGGAAGATGCCGGCGAATTCAAGTAATTCAGGGGATTTTATCTGTCGTTGTTCATGATCGCGCGGCGGAGCGGTATTATATTGTTTAAGGGTTTTATGAGTAAAAAGATTTATGAATTTATTGTCGATGAAGAAAGCGCCGGGGAAAGGCTCGACCTGTATCTCGGCGGGCAAATCCCCAAACTCTCAAGGTCGAGGATTCAGAAGGCCATAAAATCGGGAGAGGTTCTTGTTGACAGAAGCGAAGTGACAAAGGTTTCCTACAGAGTGGGCGACAATGAGAGGGTTCTTCTTGAGTTCACTCCTCCTGAGCCGATGAAGGCTTTCCCTGAGGATATTCCCCTAAATATTGTTTATGAAGACAAATTTCTTGTTGTCCTTGATAAGCCTCCGGGGCTTGTTGTGCATCCCGCTCCCGGGCACAGAAGCGGCACTCTGGTTAACGCTTTATTGTATCATTGTGATGATCTTTCGGGTATTGGAGGAGTCCTCCGGCCTGGAATTGTTCACAGGCTTGATAAGGATACATCGGGGCTTTTGGTTGTCGCCAAGAATGACGAGGTTCACCTTTCACTCAGCCGGCAGCTTATGGAGAGGACCGTTTCCAGGGTCTATCACGCGATTATCTTGGGTCAAATGCCAGCTCCGGAGGGGGTAATTGATAGGCCTATAGGCAGATCCCGGCGCAATAGAAAAAAGATGACTGTTGTAAAATCGGGTGGCAGAGATGCTGTGAGCTATTACAATGTTATGGACACTTTTTCACCTTTTCAGTATATTAAAGTAAAGCTCGGAACCGGAAGAACTCATCAGATCAGGGTGCATTTTTCCCATTTTGGAAGACCGGTACTCGGAGATCCTGATTATGGAGGCAGGAAGCTGCGAAAGGGCGGCTTCTCGGATGAGGAGAGAAAAATTGTCCAAAAAGCACTTTCCATTATTGACAGGCAGGCGCTTCACGCCGCGGAGTTGTCGTTTTATCATCCGATTGCGGGAAGGGATATGAGTTTTAATGCTGTCCTTCCGGATGATTTCGAATCTGTATTGTCGGTAATAAGGGGAAGTGATGAAATATAGAACCAGAGAAAAGGGCGGGGTCGCAATTATAGAATTATCAGGCAAACTTATGGGAGGTGAAGATTCGTCTATATTCCGGGGTTTAATCTATGATCTTTTGGAGAAGAAAATAAAAAATGTTGTAGTTGATCTTGGTGGCCTCTCATGGATAAACAGTGCGGGGATGGGTATTCTTATTTCCGGTTATACAACGATGCGTAAACATCAAGGAGATTTAAAACTGCTGAATGTGTCGAATAAGATAAAAAGTCTACTTTATGTAACGAAATTGAATTTGATATTCGAATCTTTTGATAATGAAAAGGAAGCTGTTCTAAGCTATTCCCGCAACTGATAATGAAGGAGGAGTGGGCTGTGCCTGAATATATAACGATAGAATTTCCAAGCAGGCATAAATATCTTAATATGATTGATATTGTTTGTGGAGAAATTGCCGAAGATATGGGATTGAAACTAGAAATAGCGAATGAAATTGCGATTTCAGTAATAGAGGCCTGCACAAATGCCTTGGAGCATGGCAATAAATCCTCACCGGAAAAAAATATTCGGATGGTTATAAAGCGGGATCCGGACAAGATTTCTATCGAAGTATATGACTGGGGGAAAGGGTTTGATTATAAAGAATATCTTCAGCATATTCCGGACCCTTCTGATATTCAGAAAGTGCGTGGAAGGGGAATCTTTATAATGAAAGAGATGATGGATGATATCTCGTTCGAATTAGTCAAGGATAGGGGTATGAAAGTGACGTTGGAAAAGAATTTAATCAAGTCCTGACAGAAAGTATTCCAACTTTAACCCCTACGCGCGAAATTTGAGGTATTTTAGCAGGAACTAACCATCGTAAATATATGTACAATTTTTATATGCAGGGTTGTAATATCCCGAATAACAGAATAACGGGGCTTGGTTGTTTTATGGAGTGTGTTGGATGGTTGTTTCCTCATTTCTTGCTTCATTTTATTTTATATGTGGAGCTGTAATATTCTTTGTGGCGATAACAATTCTTCGTTATTCAACCAGGGATGTTATCGGCTGGGCCACCGCTTTGGTTCTCTTCTTTTCCGGCACCGGGCCTCTTCTCGGGGCTATGGGCGTTATTATTAAAAGTAATCTTCATGAGGGGGCTTTTCTTTTCAGAAGCCTGATCGACAGTTTTGATTATATCTGGGAATTCTTCTTTCCATCATTGGTGCTGTTTGCCCTTGTCTATCCTGTTGAACATAGGCTTTGGAAATATATCAGGAAGTTTTCAATTATTCTCTTTGCGCCTCATCTTTTTCACTTGATTCTGGTGATATTTCTTATTGATAGAATAAACCCTGCGGACATTTTTTCTTTCTTACAAAATGTCTCCTTTCTGCCCGACACTCTCGGTACCTACGTTGGAAAGGCCGCGGGTTTTCTTGGAGTGCTTACAGGGATGTTTTTTAAAGCGCATACCAGATTATTTTCGGTTGTAAATATTTCTTATGCCGCGTTTTCTATGGTTCTTATTGGCCGTTCCAGGCATCTTGAACTCGCTCCGAGGGCTAAAAGGCAAACGTGGTTTGTTATCACGGGGCTTGGTATCTGTGTCGCCACATATTCTCTGGCCAGGGTTATTCCGGTTTTCTGGGGGTATGAAGCCGGGGCTGAATTTAGCGTTGCTTTTATTAATGCCTCTCTTGTAATCGGAGGAGGCACAATTGCCTATGTTATTGTCCGTTACAGATTTCTTGATATAAAATTGATTGCCCGTAAAGGAATATTTCTTGGAGGAGTTACCGCTATTCTTGTTGCTGTTTACCTGATAATCGTAAAGCAGCTTACATCCTATATCCGCGGTTTTTCAGATATAAGTATCGATGTGCTGGAAATCGGCCTGATTGTCATTTTTATTATTATATTTCAGCCTATTCTGGTTAGAATTGAAGAATGGGTTGAGAATATCTCACTAGGGGAAGGGAAGAATCCAAGAAAGAGGATAAAAGCTCTCAGTAATGAACTTCTTTCGATAGTTGATACGGATAGTATGAAGAAAGCAATCAATGAAGTTCTTTCAGATCTCTTTGAGGCGACGAGGCCGGAGATAATTCTTCGTGACGGGATTCATACTATTGTCCGGGAAGAACATTTTGAAACGATGGAAAAGATTTTTGACGGAGCGGGAGAACCGATAGGAAAGTTTGATTTTATTGAAGCTATGGGATTTGAAAGGCCGAAGAGGGGAATGTTTATGCGCCATTCGGAAAAGAATGTTGCGGTGGTTGTTGACAATCTTCCGAGTGGAATAAAGTGGTTAGCGGGTTTTGAAGTTATAGTTCCGGTTATGAGAAATGGTGGATGCTCCGCCCTGCTTTTGCTCGGCGAGCATGAACAGAGAGGGCATTATTCGGTTGAGGAGATTGCTCTTCTTTCAATGCTTGCCTCTCAGATCGCCGCCGCTCTTGCAAGAGTAGAACTTCTTGAAGAAGTGGTAGAAAAGCGCGTTATGGAAGAAGAACTGAGTATCGCCCGCAATATTCAGCAGAACCTTCTTCCGTCTACTGCGCCCGATCTTGAGCGGTATGAAGCTTCAGCAGTTAGTATTCCGAGTAAACAGATCGGAGGGGATTATTTTGATTATATTACGCGTGAAGGTTTGTTTGCTTTCGCTGTGGCGGATGTTGCCGGCAAGGGTGTTCCGGCCTCTCTTCTTATGGCTTCCCTTCAGGCGAGCCTAAGGTCGATGAGGGACCGGATAGAAGATCCGGAAAGGATTGTAAGCAGTCTTAATGAGGTTATGTGTGATATTACAGCTGATGACAAATTTGCGACATTCTTTTATGGATGTGTTGATATTCATAAGAATAGATTGCGCTACAGCAATGCCGGTCATTTTTTTCCTATTATTTTAAGGGTTGGCGGTGAAATAGAAGAGCTTGATTACAGCGGGCTTATTCTTGGTGTTAAATCTAAGTTTGAATATAAGAGCATGAAGTTAAAATTCAAGCCGGGAGATACTCTTGTTGTTACAACAGATGGCGTTCTCGAAGCTGAAAATAAAGATGGCGAATTTTATGGTGAAAAGAAGCTGCATCGATTTCTATCGGAGTTGGAGGGCAGAAGCGCTGAAGAGATTAAAGAAGCGATAATCAGAGATGTTGAAGATTTCTCTGATCATGATAGGGCAAGAGATGATATGACAATTCTGGTGCTGAAGAGGAACAGTTAGGAATTATGCCGCAAAATCACGAAGAGGCTTTAAGCCGTGTATTGGCCCTTGACCCGGGAGAGAAAAGAACCGGGATTGCTATAAGTGATCCCCTGAGGATGATCGCGCAGGGGCTTGATACATTTATAAAGGGTAAAGGAAAGGATCTGATCGATTATATAGAAGAGCTGGCGGAGGAATACATTTTTAGTACGGTGGTTATCGGGATGCCTCTCTCTATGAGCGGGAATGAGATAAAAGGTTCCGAAAGGTCACGTGCCCTTGCTTCTTCTATAAAGGCCAGGATCGATACGGAAATTGTATTTATTGATGAGAGAATGAGCAGTCTGGAGTCTGAAAAGATCCTAAAGCAGGCTGGCCGGATACGTGATAAAGGGGATATCGACAAAGTGTCAGCAATTCTCATCTTGCAGAGCTATCTCGATGGAGTTGATTAATGGTAA
>JAUXHZ010000223.1 GCA_030621255.1 Candidatus Latescibacterota bacterium | reverse complement strand
AAGATAACTCAAATTATGCGGTTTGATAAGAAATCTTTCAGGTTAAAGCCTGATGGACAGGAGGAACAAGGTCTTCCCGGGTTTCACAAGGATTCTCAAAACGGTTGGCATAGGTATATGTTTGGCCGTTATTTTTTTTCTCTGCGGCATATAAAGAATAAAGTGGTATTGGATTCCGGCAGTGGGTTGGGTTGGGGGAGTTATCTGATATGCGGCCAACCGGGAGAACTTACCTCTATTGATATCAATGATGAGGCTCTGGAATTTGCGCGGAAGAGCTGGGTTGACCCGAAGTTAAACTTTCAAAAATTATCAATTCTTGAAATTGAACGCCTCGGCAAAACTTTTGATGTAGTATTAAGCTATGAAATTATTGAACATTTGGCTTGGAACGATGGAGTAGCCTACCTTGAACAAATAAGTAAAAATCTGGCATCCGGAGGAAAGCTGATCATGTCCTCATATTTTCCTTTAAGTGCCGGGGATGCCAAAAGGGAAGAGGCTAAAAATAAATATCATCTTCATATTTATACAAGATCAGAGATGAGAGAATGCTTAACCGATTGCGGATTTATTAAAGTAAAATTTCTCGGAAATTTGATGCTTATTGCTGAAAAAGAAAAATAGGGGCATGATTTAAGAGAGTTAGACAGATACCGCACGCAAACAACAATTATAATTATTCACATTTAAAAATATACTATATCATACAAGATTCTTGAATTTATTTATGTTAATAATTGTGTTTTTGAAGTATTATCCCTTTGATTATCCGGAGCATGTATCGAACTTATGCCTGAACGTGATTTTAGGAGGCAGTAGATGATAGAAGTCAGTGAAATCAGAAAAACCTTTGGTAGCGTAAAGGCGGTTGCCGGGATTAATTTTCATGTGAAGAAGGGTGAAATATTCGGATTGTTAGGGCCTAACGGCGCAGGGAAAACGACTACTATTTCGATGATTTCAGGGCTTCTTAAACCTGATTCCGGTTCAATAACTGTGGCGGGGATCGATATCGGCGGCAAAAGCGGCCAGGTTAGAAAGATACTCGGCGTGATTCCCCAGGAGATAGCTCTGTATGATGAACTGTCAGGGAGAGAAAATCTACATTTCTGGGGAAGCTTGTACGGCCTTTCCGGAAAGAAGCTTCGTGAGGCCGCGGATAGAATGCTTGAGCTTGTAAACTTGACCGAAAGAGCGGATGACAAAGTACGCGACTATTCCGGCGGGATGAAACGCCGGGTGAACCTGTGCGCGGGGCTTATTCACAACCCCGATCTTATTTTGCTCGATGAGCCCACACTCGGCATTGATCCTCAGGCACGCGCTAGTATACTCAAGATTATCAGGGATGAAGCTACTTCCGGGAAAACAGTTATCTATACGACTCATTATCTTGAAGAAGCTGAAAATCTCTGTGACAGAATCGCTATTATCGACAGGGGGACGATTCACGCCGAGGGAACCCTCCGTGAGCTTACCGAGCTTGCCGGGGAAGAAGATGTTGTGACACTTGCCGGTGATTTTAAGAGCGGTGCCACAAAAGAAATTCTCTCGGGATTAAGAATAGATCATCTTGAAGATGGAATGGTGAGATTTTTTGTGTCCGAAAGGGAAACGATAGGGATGTTGCTCAATAAGTTTTTCAACTCAGGGATTAATATAGAAAATGTTTCAATAAAAGAGCCAAGCCTGGAAAGTGTTTTCCTTAGGATCACAGGGTATGAATTAAGGGATTAGAAAACGATGATGTTACATGTCAAAAAAATGCCGGGATGTCGGAGTAGATTGAAAGTGGTTTAATGTGAGAAAAATTTTTGTGATTTTCCTTTGTGATTTTAAGAGACGAATGAAGAATCCTATTGCGATATTGCTTATGATGCTCATTCCTCTTGTCATGACTCTTCTTGTCGGGTTGGTTTTCGGTGGCCAGGCGGAGCAGAAACTGCCTGTAATAAAGGTGCTGTTTGTGGATAATGACGGAGGAATTATAAGCGGATTTCTGAAGAATGGGATGCAGCAGGATACTCTGGCAAAGATGATAGACCTTAAAATAGTTGATGCCGATGAGGGAGAGAAACTTATGGAAGAAGGGAAGGCTTCCGCGCTGATCGAAATTCCCGAGAATTTCTCCCGGGATTTTTTTGACCGGACCCCGGTTGAAATAAGACTTGTGAAGAATCCCTCTGAAACATTTCTTCCGGTTATTGTGGAAGAGATGGTTAAGACTATGGTGGTTCTTCTTGATAGGGCCGCCTTTGTCTTTGCCGGCCCAATTGATATGGCCCGTGTTCTTTTTGATAGCGGCCGCTGGCCGACAGGGGGCGAGATAAAAAGAATCCTCGAAGATTCAAAAGACGGAATCACCTTGGCGGGGGGCTATCTTTCAGGATCGCTCATTACATTTAAAACCGAAACGGTAAGTAATCAAACAGATGAAAAACGGGACGAAGGATTTAATATATTTGCTTTTGTGCTTCCCGGGAGCATGATTTTCGGGTTGCTCTTTATCAGTGAGATTACCTTGAGGGACCTGGTCAGGGAAAGGGGCGCGGGGACTCTTCAAAGGATTCTCGTAGCGCCTTTGAGCGGAGTGCATGTAATAACCGGAAAGGTGATGGTAACTTTCTGTATAACGGCCTTTACATGTATAATCATTTTAGCTATCAGCGCTATCGGCTTTGGAGTGAATATCGGCAGGCCTCTACCGCTTATTGTTCATTTTATAGGAGTAATACTGATGTGTACCGGGCTGATGTCATTTTTTTACGGATTTATCAGTTCAGAGCGGACCGCGGATGCTGTTATGTCGGTCGTTATTATTATCATGGCTCTTTTCGGCGGTAGTATGATTCCCTTTGAGCAGTTAAATGGCACACTTCAGGCGATCGGCCGTTTCTCGCCGGTTTACTGGGCGGGGGACGGATTTAAGCAGATATTCATGGTGAATGCCGGGCTGAACGATATCGCGATAAACCTGGTTATTGTTTATGGTATCGCGGTTGTGACACTCCTTCCCGGGAGCATTCTTCTTGAAAAGAAACTTGGCAAGGGAGATTAGGGTTTTATGGGCGCAGGTTCTGGGAAAAGGATATTTAATATAGCGGCTGGAGATGTAAGGCTCACTCTGAAAGAACGAAGCATTATGATATGGGTGTTTCTAATGCCTCTTGCATTTATGTTCTTTTTCGGAATTTCTTTCGGGGGAGGGGGCGGAGGCGTTCCGAAA
>JAUXHZ010000216.1 GCA_030621255.1 Candidatus Latescibacterota bacterium | reverse complement strand
AATAATTGAAATAACAAGGATCGTCTTGTCGAGATGCTTATTAAAAAGGAATGAAAAAATAGCCATATTAAAACCGGGAACTCTTCATTATGATTTTCTCGTATTTCTGAATATTGCTTAATATTTTGCCACTTCCAAGAACAACACTGGTAAGAGGATCCTCAACAGCATTGATGGGCAGATTGGTTTCGTCCTTGAGCAATACTCCAAGATCTCTAAGGAGAGCTCCCCCTCCCATCATTACAATTCCTCTATCTACAATGTCGGCTGCGAGCTCTGGAGGGGTTTTCTCAAGAGCTGTTTTGAGCGCCGCCACAATTCTGCCAAGCGGCTCTGAAAGAGCCCCGGATATCTCAAGGCTCGAAATGTTCAGAGTTTTAGGTATACCAGAGACAAGATCCCGTCCCTTTATTTCCATCTTTTTTTCATCACTCATCGCTGTAGCCGCGCCTATCGACTTCTTGATATTTTCGGCTGTTTGATCGCCTATCAGGAGATTGTACTCTTTTTTAATATGCTGTACAATCATTTCATCCATCTTGTCTCCCCCGATTCGTATCGATATATCGGTAACAATCCCGTTAAGCGCGATAACCGCAATCTCCGTAGTACCACCGCCAATATCTATGACCATATTCCCCGATGGTTTATCCACCGGTAATCCTACCCCTATAGCGCCGGCAATAGGTTCAGAAATCAGGTATACGGCCCTGGCCCCCGCGTTCTTTGCGGGATCTATTAAAGCACGGCGCTCAACTTCTGTAATTCCGGACGGGACACTTATTACTATTCTCGGTCTTATAAAAAACCTCTTTTTAGGGGATTTTCGTATAAATTCGCGCAGCATTACTTCCGTCACTTCAAAATCAGCTATTACCCCGTCTTTCATCGGCCTTACGGCAACAATATGATCAGGAGTCTTGCCAAGCATCGATTTTGCCTCAGCCCCGACAGCATACACTTTACCCGTTTTCTGATCCATAGCCACAACTGAAGGTTCATTTAACACAATTCCGCTTCCCTTAAGAAATACTAATGTATTTGCCGTCCCAAGATCTATCGCCAGATCATTGGAAAAATATTTGCCGATATTTTTCATAAACACGTTTTTCCCTTTCAAAAAGATATAAGTCCTCTTTCTCTCATACTCACAAAACTGTTTCCTCCGATAATTACGTGATCTACAAGATCAATGCCCATCAATTCACCACACCGCGCGAACCTCCCCGTCAAATCCTTATCTTCATTGCTGGGCTCGGGATTGCCCGTCGGATGATTGTGCACTACAACTATCCCCGCGGCACTTGAAATTACAGCCTCTTTGAATATTTCCCTCGGATGCACCAAGGCCGCGTTCAGAGAACCAACTGCTACCGTTACTATCTTGAGGATTCCATTCTTTGTATTAAGCAAAACCGCCCTGAAATGCTCTCTGTCAAAAGATTTCATCTCGGGTATCATCAATTCGGCTACATCCTCCGGTGAACTTATCCTTCGTATCTCCTGTTCTTTTACAGACATCAAACATCGCCGGCCAAGTTCAAAAGAGGCTTTAAGACGAAGGGCTGCCGCCCTGCCAATACCTACAAAACCGATAAGTTCCTCTACTCCGGCTTTTTCAATGTTATGAAGGCCGCCAAAGCGATCGAACAGTCTCTGAGCCGTCAGCCCGCCCGAGTATCCTCCCAAATTCCCAATAACAAGAGCAAGCAGTTCAACGTCACCCAACCTCTCCAAACCCCTGAGATAACCTCTTGTTCTAAGCCCCCTGATCGACAACTCAGAATCTCCCATTCCACACCTCCCGATTACCACTTCCAAACTATCAAAACTGCAGGGTTAATTCAAACTGTTTTACAAATATAATCTACATTAATTTCAGAAAATTGTGAACTATTTTTATCTCGCGACCGTGCGTGCAACAAAATTGTTCCTCCGCAGTTTCTCCAGCTCCAATCCGGCAAACCCGACCCATTCACTGGCAGGATATTCACTTATAATCTTTTTATAGTACTCAATGGCTTTACCCGGCTTCTCCAGCCTGCCTTTATAAATCCCGGCAAGCCGTAATAATATCAAGGGGATATCCTTTGACAAAGGATATATATTCATAAAACTTTCATAAACCTCGGATGCCCTGTAGAATTTGAGTGACCTTTCCACGCCGAAAGCCATATCAAGATATTCGCTCTCCTCCAGCTTGAAAAAGGGTATATTCCTAACGGCTTGAAGAAACACCTCTTCCGCTCTCCCTTTTTCTCCATTTCTTTTAAGTAATTGAACAGCTATCGCAAAATGATCAGCGGCGGCAGCCAATTTATTTGTACACAGGAACGCTCTTGCCGCTTCGGCGTGCGCCTCCGGATCAAAAGGAGAATACTCAAGATAGTTTGAATATTCCCCCTGTGAAGAAAACCAGTCCGCATTTTGAAAATGCGCTCTCGCCTTTACAAGATGTCTTTCACGCCGGGCTGATTTTGAAGCCCCAATCAACAATGCCACCACCATTCCACACACAAACCCGCCAATATGTACACCGTACGCAACCGCGACACTCCCCGTGCCAAACTGCATTACGGTATATACACCCTGATATAAAAACCAGAATAGTACCGCCAGAATTGCCGGAACTGTTGTTTTTCCGGCTCTATTTACCACCTGAAGAGGCATAAACACCCAGTAAGCAATTTTGATGCGGCTGTAATAGAAACGTATCATAAATGCCCCTAAAAGACCGGAAGTCGCTCCCGACGCGCCGCCTACAGCATTACTGAGAAGGGAAGGCATAAAATGCCTTGCGAGGGCAAGATGCGTATACGCCCCGGCTATCGCTGAGAGGGCAAAGACGGCAAAAAATCCGCCCGCTCCCAATCTATCCTCGAGAGGCCTCCCGAAAATAACGAGATAGAGCATATTTCCAATAAGATGCATCCAGCTCAAATGTACAAACGCGTGCGTTAACGCGGAAGCGATTGAAGGGTAAGCCGGGAAAAACAGAAGATTTACCGGATTCCAACCATTGGTGTACGGCATATACTTTAACATAACAAATAGAAGCACAGCTGTCGCAGTCAGAAAACGGGTAACAAATGCCCTTTTTGTTACTTTTATATCAAGGCCAACCGGAATATAGTAGAAAAAGTACACAACTGTACCTCATATTTAAGATCTCCATGCAGCAATTAATTACTTATTAAACCCTGCAAGTTGCAGGCCATAAGGAATTCTGCGTTCGGGTGGCGTTTAATTATTACTGAAGACACAAAAAAAGACGGGAGGCAAAAATATGCCCCCCGCTTTTTTACGTTACTTTAATCAACTGTTTAGAAATGATAAACAGC
>JAUXHZ010000224.1 GCA_030621255.1 Candidatus Latescibacterota bacterium | reverse complement strand
GTAGTGTGAAGGTGTCATTATGGCAGGTGTTTTATCTATAGGAAAATGA
The DNA here is from genome assembly GCA_030621255.1 of Candidatus Latescibacterota bacterium. GTDB lineage: Bacteria > Krumholzibacteriota > Krumholzibacteriia > Krumholzibacteriales > WJIX01 > JAGHBT01. The sequence continues at coordinate 3,157 of JAUXHZ010000224.1, read as the reverse complement.
AGGGCCCCGTACATAGTCCTTGCTTAAAGATTAATTCCGCAGTAGAATCTACCTTCTTGAGCAAGAGAGTATCATGGTGAATGACTATCAAACTTGAGGGAGTATTATTATGCGAACACGATTAGCGGGTTACCAGGAAAAATAATCAAACAGGAATAAAGGAGGAATAGTAGTGAAGTATGATTTCGATTTGATTTGTATAGGCCTGGGGCCGGCCGGCATGGCTGTTTCTGTAATGGCCGCGGAAATGGGACTGAAAGTCTGCGCTATTGAAAAAGACAAAATCGGTGGAGAGTGTATGAATGTAGGGTGCATTCCGAGCAAATCTCTATTAAGAATATCTAAAATGAGACACACGGCATTAAAACTTAAAGAGATGGGATTAGCAGATGAAGAAATGACGAAAATCAGAGAGCCTTTCACTAAAATTGATGAATATTTAAACTATATTTCTGATAAAAAGACTTTAAAAATGTTCAAGAAGGTCGAACTTGTTTTAGGTGAAGGAAATGCGAGTTTTGTGAATTCGCACACCGTCAGTATCGGAAACAAAACTATTACGGCCAGGAAAATTTTTATAGCGACAGGTACCGAACCTATGGTACCGCCAATCGACGGCCTCTCCGATATAGATATTTTGACCAACAAAAACATATTCAAATTAACTGAAATACCTGAAAGCATGACGATAATCGGCGGCGGCGCTATTGGTTGTGAAATGGCGCAGGCATTTACCAGGCTTGGCACAAAGTGCACTATTATTCATATGGATGATTTCCTTGTCCCGATAGGTGACCCGGAAGCGGGAAAATTGCTTGAAGACCTTTTCAGGAAAGAAAATATCGAGGTTTATAATACAAAAAGAATAAAAAGGGTGGAGAAAAAGGGTAATGAAATATCGTTATACACTGAAGATGGACTTTGTCTTACCTCTGAGAGATTATTATTGGCGGCCGGAAGAAAAATTGTCCTGGATAAATTAAAGCTCGATAACGCGGGCGTTAAATACAATAAACGCGCGATTGAGGTTGATTCCAAATACAGAACATCAGTTAAGAATATTTACGCTGTGGGAGATTGTAACGGCGGTATTATGCTTTCTCACGCGGCAATGCATCAGGGTATGATAGCGATCATGAATGCCGTAAGCCCTTTCGCTATGTTTAAATATAAAAACTATGTTATTCCGTGGACGGTTTTTACAGAACCACAGCTTTCCTACGTGGGAATGAGAGAAGAGGATATAAAGGAAAAAGGAATTAAGTATAAAACGTATATTGCAAAGTATGAGGATTATGGAGCCGCGATTGCGGAAAATGTCGGAGTTGGTTTTGTTAAAATCTTCGCGAACTCTTGCGGAAAGGTTTTCGGGGTAAGTATCGCGGGTGAGGGATCAGGAGAAATGATAAATGAATGGGCTCTTATAATGCAGAAGAAGATCAAACTGCATAGTGTTATGTTTTTAGCGCACTCATTCCCTTCTATGGGTTTCTTAAGTAAACGGGTTTCGGAAATTTGGATGATGGAAAAAATGCAAAGTTCTTTTGTCCGGAAATTAAGTCTATTTTTCTTCAGGAGATTGTAAAAATTTGATATTGATCTGCTCGATTTTTTATAATTTTAATGGAAAGGAGTAACACTATGAAATTACATGGGGTTACTAATAAAGTAATGCTTCGGTGTGTTGCCGGGGTAACATTTCTTGTAATGCTGGGACTTCTTCTTTTCTCCGGAACCGGCAACGCGTCGACTGAGAAACCGATAATGAGATTTCCCGATATTTATGAAGATACAGTTGTTTTTGTTTATGGGGAAGATATCTGGTCAGTGTCTGCTGAGGGGGGTGTGGCAAGGAGGCTTACGATCAGCGACGGTGTCGAGCGGTTCCCGAAGTTCTCCCCGGACGGCTCTATGATAGCTTTTACCGGACAGTATGATGGAAATGCTGATGTCTATGTAATGAATGTGCACGGCGGGGATATTACGCGTGTGACATATCATCCCGGTTATGACGAAGTAGTCGGCTGGCATCCTGTAGAGAACAAAATCATTTTCCGTTCCGGCAGAAAGAGCTTCAGCAGATTCTACCGCCTCTTTCTTATATCTCCCGACGGGAAATATCCCGAAGAAATGATCATGCATGAAGCGGTTCAAGGGAGTTTCTCCCCGGATGGTAAAAAGATAGCATATAACCGTATTCCAAGAGAATTCAGGACATGGAAGCGGTATCGCGGAGGAACCGCTCAGCAGCTTTATCTTTTTGACTTTGAAAAAATGAAGGACAGAAGGCTTACTGATTTTGAAGGAACCGACCGTATTCCGATGTGGATCGGTGATAAGATATATTTCAGTTCCGACCGTGATGGTGTATTGAATATTTATTCCTGTGATCCGGGTACGGCAGAGGTTGCTCAGATTACATATCATAAAGAGTACGATGTTCGCCGGCCGAGTGACGGCGGCAAGAATATTGTATATGAATTGGGCGGTACGCTCTGTATGCTCGATACCGAGTCCGGGAAGTCGGAAGAAATCCCGGTCCACATAAAAGCGGACGCCCCCGAGGTTCGCCCTGTTCTGATTGAAGTTAAGAATAATATCACGAGCGTGGATTGTTCTCCGGGTGGAGAGAGGGCGCTTGTCACTGCCCGAGGCGAACTCTTTACCATTCCCGCCGAGCATGGGCCGACAAGAAATTTGACATCTGATTCCGGAGCCAGGGACAGGGGAGCCGTATGGTCTCCGGACGGAAAGAGTATCGCGTATATTTCTGATAAAAGCGGCGAGTATGAAATATATATTATCAACCCGCGCGGGAAAGAAAAGGCTGTCAAACTTACTGAAAACAGGGATGGATACCGGCATTCGCTTCTATGGTCTCCGGACAGCAAGAAAATAGCTTTCGCTGATCAGACTCTTGCCTGCTACTATCTTGACACGGAAAACGGTGAGATAACCTTTGTTGACAGAGCCGAATATGAAAATGTAGATGTCGCGCTTAATAAGAAACCGATTCATAACTACTGCTGGTCTCCGGACGGTGAATACCTGTCCTACTCAAAGATGACGGAAGACCAGATCTATCAGATTTATATCTATTCTCTGCGGCAGGATAAGATTCATTGCGCGAGCAGCGGAATATTTAACGATTTCGGCC
>JAUXHZ010000029.1 GCA_030621255.1 Candidatus Latescibacterota bacterium | reverse complement strand
TAAGACCGCTTGGCCTCCGACTTCGGACGATGTCGGCGCCAACGGCCTTCTGGCAAGAGTGGCCGCTTATTACCATGATATTGGGAAATTAGCAAAACCGGAGTATTTTTACGAGAACAAGGGAGAGACGATAAGCAAACACGAAAAACTTACTCCGTCGATGAGCGCTCTGGTTTTAGCTTCACATGTTAAAGAGGGAGTTCAACTCGCGAAAAACGAGAAGCTGCCGCGGATAATTATTGACGCTATCCGCGAACATCATGGAACAGGCGTGATGTCATTTTTCTATAACAAGGCCCTTGAATATGACTCTAATGATGGTGTGAATATAGATGATTTCAGGTATCAAGGGCCAAAGCCTCAGAGCAAGGAGAACGCGCTGATAATGCTCGCGGATTCTTCAGAGGCGGCTGTAAGATCTCTTGAAGAACCCACAGCCCCGAGGATAACCACAATTGTTGATAAAATATTTGAAGATAGAATGTATGGAAATCAGCTTGATTACAGCGGGTTGACGATGAATGATATCGCTCTGATAAGGGAGAGATTTATTAAATTATTAACAGCTACTTTTCATAAACGGCTCGCTTATCCCGGACAGGAGAAGGATGAAAAGGAGGGAATAGAAAAAAATGAAAATAAGGATGTTGAGTCGCCCGGGAGTAATAGGACAAACTGAATTTTTCAGGTTAACCCCTCTTCTTAAAGATATATCGAAGGAGATTCTCCCCGCCGGCAAATGCTTGAATGTAATTCTTATTGGTGAGAGAAAGATGGCGTTGTTCAATAGGAGATACAAAAAGAGAAGAGGGCCGGCGGAGATTCTTACTTTTCCATATTCCGATGACGATAAATTTTCAGAAGGAGATTTAACCCTGTTGGGGGAGATAGTTCTCTGCTGGCGTTCTTTGTGTAAGGGCGCCCGGTATCGAGGGGTTTCTTCCGAAGTTTATATGATAAGGCTCGTTGTGCATGGTATATTCCATTTGCTTGGACATTCTCACTCTAACGCTGAAAAAGCTGAAGAAATGGAAAAGGCTGAGATGAATTGTCTTCTTTCTTACTTTGACAGGGAAGAAGTAGACAAACTTTTTGTCTAACCGCCTTTTTACAATAATGGGGTAAGGTTCGTTATGCAGGTTATTTTGAAATCGTCTATAGGATATGTTTTTTTTCTCCTCTTTCAGGCTTTGATATCAGGAGGGATTGTTTCTTTCACTATTGTGTCAAGGATTAGTGAGGAAAAGCTCTTTTTAAGAGATGGTGGAGGGAGTGCTTGTTTCAGGATACTTCATAGGGGAAGATTGCATTTGATTACGGCTTTAATATCGATGGAAATTATAATGGTAGTAATATATTCATCTATGCTTCCGGGAATAGCCGGGAATATATTTCCCGCGTCGCCGTACTTATTAGTGATTGTCCTGATTTTACTTCTAGTTGCAGTATCAATCTCGGCTGCGGGGCTTGCGAGTATTAGCCCGGTGAGAACCGCCTTTTTCCTTTCCTGCCTGTTGCTCCCCTTTTATTTTTTATTCAAACCCCTAACACTATTTTTTCTGCGGTTTGTTACAAAGGTATTTCCCCGTCTTTCCGAAGAATTTTCTTCTCCATTGTTTCTTTTTCCCGATTCCGGTGAGGATAAAGAGGGATTTATCAAAGAAAATGGAAGCCGGCTCGTTCAGAGTATAGTTAAATTCGGAGAGAAGAGGGCAAGGGAAGTAATGGTTCCCAGAATAGATATTTTTGCTCTTGAAAGTCACACCGAGCTTGGTGAAATCCGCAAGATGGTATCTGAAGCCGGCAATTCGAGGGTGCCGGTTTATGAAGGAAGTGTGGACAATATTATCGGCATTCTTTTTGTAAAAGACCTTGCGTTTGTCTTGAGAGATGAAGATGATTTTGAGATCAAAAGAATTTTGAGAGAGGCTTATTATGTGCCTGAGGGGAAAAAGATTGATGATTTGCTCAGGGAATTCAAACTTCAGAAGAAACATATGGCGATAGTTGTTGATGAATATGGAGGAACATCCGGAATTGTAACCCTTGAAGATATTCTCGAAGAAATAGTGGGAGAAATAATAGATGAAGATGACAATGAAGGGCCTCTGCTCCGGAAACTTTCCGCCGGGGGATATTCCGTAAAGGGAAGAATAAGCATCAATGATCTTAATGAAGCATTGAAAACAGCTATTCCATCCGAAGAGGCGGATACTCTTGGAGGATTCCTTTACGCTTTAATAGGAAGAGTGCCGATTGAGATGGAAGAAATTGACTATAAAGGCCTGCGTTTCAAAATTGATTGCCTTGAGGGACAGCGGATCATCGATGTCCAAATTCAGTTTTTGAAAGAAAGCGCCGATGACGGGAATGAAAATGAATAGTATTTGCTGTCTGGAGAAAGGATTGTTCTGATGAGTTGGTTCAGGCGGAGGTTTTTAACCGGTTTGTTAATTCTTCTTCCAATATTGGTTACCAGTTGGGTGTTTTATCAATTTTTTAATTCTGTTGATAATATTCTTAACCCCATTGTTGAGAGATATCCCTTTATTGATTTCCCGGGGCTTGGATTTCTTGGTGTTCTGGTGATTATTTTTCTGACAGGCGTCTTTGGCGGAAACCTTATCGGCAAAAGAGTGATTGAATGGCTTGATACTATCGTTTCCCGAATTCCCCTTATTAGCCGTATGTATATTGCCGTAAAACAGCTAAGCGAGGTTTTTTTACGCCGGGAAAGAACTGTTTTCAAGAAAGCTGTAATGATTCAGTATCCTCTCGCCGGCACCTTTGCCGTGGGATTTGTTACCGACGATTCAAAATTTCAGGTAGCGGATGGGAAGAAAAGGGATTTTCTTAGTGTTTTTCTTCCAACCACCCCCAATCCCACATCCGGATTTTTCCTGATCGTTCCCGCCGAGGAAGCGATAGAACTTGATTGTTCCGTTGAAGAGGCATTGAAAATGGTAATATCCGGGGGAGCCGTTAAACCGTATTTTACCGGGGGCGAACCAATTATTCTGCCCGGCTGGGCGGGTAAAACCAAAAAGGATAAGTAAGCCGGCAGAGAAATCCTCCTTGACTTTAAACCTGCCTGTGGTAACCTTCACCTTTTTGAAGCCATCTTGCGTATTTTGTGGAGAGATATGAGAGAAAATATAGAAGAAATAATCGAAGAATTTTCCAGCCTCTATAAATCGGGCGGTTATACCTTTTCGCCCGATATTCTTGAGGGTTTAAAGCCTCCTGATATGGCTGAAGTTATTACCGGGCTTGAGAAGGAGCTTAGGCTGCTCTTTTTTAAATCGATTGATTCAGATACGGCTTCTGAAATCTTTCCAGTTCTTGATGAAGGGATAGGCAGAGAATTCCTCGAAGAACTCGAACCTGAAATTATCGCTCTTATCGTAAATCTAATGGCGAGTGATGACGCCGCTGACGCGATAAATCTTATGCCTTCCGAGAAGATTCCGATTGTTCTTGAAAAGGTAAACCGGGAAGATTACAGAGATATTGTTGGCCTTCTGAAATTTGATGAAGAATCGGCCGGCGGTATTATGGCGAGGGAACTGCTGGTAATCAGAAAAGATATCACGATCGGTGAGGCGATAGAATTTGTGAGGGCTGAAGTTGATACGGTAGAGAATATACAAAATCTATATATAGTTGATAGAAAAGGGATTTTTCTTGGAGTAATACCGATTGTAAGTCTTATTATCGAGAATCCGGGAAAACGTGTTGATGAAGTGATGGATACCGATATTGAAAAGGTAAATGTAGATATGGATCAGGAGAAAGTGGCGGCGGTATTCTCCAAATATGATCTATACAGTGTCGCGGTAGTGGATGGGGAAGGGAAACTCCTGGGGCGGATTACGGTTGATGATATAATTGACGTAATAGAGGATGAGGCGAATGAGGATATTTCCCGTATGGCCGGAACCGGTGATGAAGAATTCTGGACTAAATCCCCTCTGATGCTTGCAAGGGCGAGAATACCCTGGCTCATAGTCGCTCTTTTTGGGGGTATCGGTTCGGCGATGGTTCTAAACGGGTTTCGTGAATCTCTTGAAACAATTCTTTCTATTGCCTTTTTTGTGCCTGTAATTACGGCTATGGGCGGAAATGTCGGGATTCAGTCCTCGGCTATAGTTGTCAGGGAATTGGCGACAGGTGAGTTCAGCCTCTCGGAAACGGGCAGGAAGATATTCAGGGAATTGAGGGTTTCTATTTTGAATGGGACCCTTCTAGGATCAATTCTTTTTATTGTTGTAGTAATATGGCTGAAAGATTATAAGCTGGCAACACTGTTGGGGCTATGTCTCTTTTCCGTAGTTTTCTGGGCGGCCCTTATCGGCACATCGGTTCCTCTATTGCTCAATAAAATCGATATTGATCCTGCTCTTGCAACAGGCCCGTTTATTACTACATTTAATGATATAGTGGGAATTGTTTTTTATCTTGGTATTGCCACCATTTTTCTTGAGTGGTTCGCCGGGGGCTAAAGGTTTCTTTGGGGGTTGGTAATTAGTATGATTCTCAAGGATTACGCGGTAGTTTTAAAAACCTTTGATTACAGTGAGTCGAGTATAATCGCGGTTTTTCTGACCAGGAGACATGGAAAAATCAGGGTGCTCGCGAAGGGAGCCAAACGGAAGAAAAACGGAATTTCCGGCAGTTTTATGACTGGGAATATTTGTGAAATTGTTTTTTATTCCAATGTTGGAAGAGGTCTTCAAATTCTAAAAGAGATAGATTGCCGCTCATCTTTTGACGACGCGGGCAAAGATCTAAAGAGGTTATCTATTTTTCAGGCGGCGCTCGAAGTGGTGGATCGCTCAGTTATAGAACAGGAAACAGATGAAGGGATATTCAATCTTGTTGAAAATTTTTTTGCTCTGTTGCCGGTTGTGGCTGATCCCTGGGCTGCTTTTTTCGCTTTTGAAACCAAGCTGCTCAAGCTTACCGGATTTTTCCCTTCGATATTGAAATGTGACAGATGCGGGAAGATCCTGGCCGGAGGGGGGTTCGGGATAAACAGTTCAAACTGGCAGGTAAGGTGCGAAAAATGTATTACAGAAGGTATGGTTCTTATTTCAGTTTCCGCGTCCTCGATATTGATCGACATGGAAAACAGGCCGATGAATGATATTATTAACTTGAAACTTGATAGAAAAGACCGAAGAGAGATCGGACGGTTTCTTCATGAAATTTTCCGGGCGCATGTTGAGGGATACAAACTTCCTTCCTCTCTTGGTTTGCTTAAGGGGGTGAATTGAAGTGACCTTTCAGCAACTTGTGCTTGCTCTGGAACATTTCTGGATCGATAAGGGGTGTTTGCTTGTTACCTCTCATAATTCCGAAGTTGGAGCGGGAACGATGAACCCCGCGACATTCTTAAGAGTTCTGGGGCCGGAGCCCTGGAAGGCCGCATATCTTGAACCTTCAAGAAGGCCTAAGGACGGCAGATATGGCGAGAATCCCAACAGAGTCCAGCAATTCAATCAGTTTCAGGTAATACTCAAACCATCTCCCGATAATGTTGTTCCGTACTTTATGGAAAGCCTCGAGGCGATCGGTATTGACCCTTCCCGCCATGATATCAGACTTATTGAAGATGATTGGGAAGCGCCCACCCTTGGAGCCTCCGGGCTTGGATGGGAAGTCTGGCTTGATGGAATGGAGATTACACAATTTACTTATTTTCAGCAGGCGGGGGGATTAGAGCTTAATCCTGTATCGACGGAGATAACCTACGGGCTTGAGAGAATCTGTATGTATATACAGGGAGTGGATAATATTATGGATATAGAATGGGGGGCGGGTATAAAATGGGGTGATATCTACTATCAGTTTGAAAAGGATTTTAGCGCTTTCAACTTTGAAAAAGCTGATATTTCCATGAATTTCAAAATCTTTGATAATTATTATAAAGAGGCGGGAGCGATGCTGAAGGAAGGATTGATCTTTCCGTCATATGACTATGTTGTTAAGTGTTCACACATTTTTAATATACTTGACGCCAGAGGTGCCGTGAGCGTGTCGGAGAGAACCAGTTATATTGCGAAAATAAGAGATCTCGCGAGAGAAGTGGCGGCAAAGTATGTAGCGGCGAGGAAAGAGGCTGGATTTCCTCTGCTTGGAACGTAGAAAACCGGCCGTGGGGTGGAGAAAGGAGAATATATGAAAAGGAATTTTTTAGTGGAAATAGGTTGTGAAAATCTGCCCAGCGGCTATCTGGACCTTGCTCTGGAGCAGTTGGAAGAGGGGTGCGCAGCCGGGCTTGAAAATGAACGGATTGAATTTGATTCTATTTCAGTTCTCGGGACTCCGAACAGGCTTATTATTTATATAAACGGTATTGCCCACAAACAGAAAGCTGTTAAAGAAGAGATTACCGGGCCGCCCGTCTCAGCCGCTATATCTGAACGGGGCGATTATACAAAAGCCGCTTTCGGATTCGCTAAATCTCAGGGTGTTTCTATCGAGAGCCTTAAGCGGGTGCCCAGGGAGAGGGGCGAATATCTTGCGGTTGTAAAGAATATTCCGGGAAGAAAAACCGAAGATATACTCAAAGAAATAGTGCCTCTCTGGATAACCGGAATAAGGTTTCCAAGAATGATGCGCTGGGACAGCAGCGATCTTCGTTTTGCCAGGCCGATCAGGTGGATATTGTCTTTTTTGGGAAAGAAACAATTCAAATTCAGAATCGGATCGGTTTCATCGGGAAAAAAGACCAGAATCCGTCCTTCTTTTGAAAAGTATACTGAAATTGCCGGTATAGACGGGTATTTTTCTTTGATGAAAGAAAATAGCATTGTTCTTGATCCTGTAAAGAGAAGAGAGAGTGTCATCAAGGCGCTGAGCCGTGAAGCTGAAAAACTTGGGGGAAGGGCCGTGCCCGACGATAAGCTCGTTGCCATCGTTGCCAATCTTCTTGAATCCCCTGTTTCCTTTACCGGCGGGTTTAGAAAAACTTTTCTGAAGTTGCCGCGCCGGGTAATTGTTACCGCCTTAAAGAGTCACCAGAGATATTTTTCAGTTGAAGATAAAAGGGGAAAACTCAAGCCCTTTTTTATTGCTTTTGCCGATGGTATCAGAAAAAACAGAAGAGAGATAACCAGAGGTTATGAACGAGTGCTCCAGGCGCGGCTTGCCGACGCCGAGTTTTATTTCGCCGAAGATAGTTCCATAACACTTTCAGAAATGGCGGAGAAACTTGATAATATTGTTTGGATGGAGGGGATGGGGACCCTCTCTGACAAATCGAAGAGAATGGAAAGACTTTCTCTGTGGCTGAAGGGGAGATGGGATGTTGGGTATGACAGACTTTCTGCTACAATTGCAAAGGCCGCGAAACTTGCAATGGCCGACCTCGCGAGTGAAATGGTAAGGGATGGAAAGGAATTTACATTGCTTCAGGGGTATATGGGAAGAGAATACGCGAGGGTTTCCGGAGAAGATGAGGCTGTAGCGGAAGCGATATATGAACATCACCTACCGCGCTTCGCCGGAGATGATTTGCCGGTGGGGGAGGCAGGCGTTATTCTCTCGAGCGCCGACAAACTCGATAATATTTCCGGGGTGTACATACTTGGATTAGAACCTACCGGATCTGTTGACCCCTATGCCCTGCGCAGACAGGCGATGGGAGTTTTACGGCTTATGATTACAAGGGAAATGGAAGTTTCGCTACCGGAAGCGATAGATATGAGCCTGTCCCTCTATGAGGGGATGGGGGGTAAAGAAGCTGTCGGGGAAAATTCTTCCTTCTCAGAAGCGATACATGAATTCTTCGGCAGGCGATTTTTTAGTATGCTTCGAGCCGAGGGGTTCGATCACGACATTGTAACAGCTCTTATGTCAGCCGGCTGGGACATACCTTTTCTGACAAGAAGGATGGCACTGGAGTTATCGCGGATGCGTAAAAATGGGACACTTTCTCCTTTTATTCTTGCCATGAAAAGGATAGCAAACATAACAGGCGTGGTTTCAAAGGAAAATGTTAGAATACGCGGCCTGGAAATGCTTTCTCTGCTAGCCGGAGGGGAGGAGAAAAAAATGCCGTTTGTAACCGGCCTTTTTGATCAAAAGGAGGAAACGGATCTCTATGAAGCGGCGTCAAAAACGGCGCTGAAAATCTTGAAACTAAAACGCGGTAAGAGAGAAGATAAGGTTTTTTCCGTATTATCTCGAGAGCTGGTAGGGCCTGTGAACAAATATTTTAATGAAGTTCTTGTAAATTGCGAAGAAAAAGAGGTTAGAGAAAACAGGATTTCTTTTCTCTCCGCGCTGCGCCCGGCATTTTCGTACCTTTGCGATTATTCAAAAATAACAGAAGAATAAAAAACGGCCGTGCGGGGTAGTGCTACATTTTTTTAATTGCTCGAATTTTGCAAATCCAAAGAAAATTATAAAAAATACCGCTTTCAGGCTTGACACGCTTTCTGATTGTGTGGTACAATACGTTAGTCCTTGAGAAGGGTCGAGAACCCTGTAAAGGTGGTTTTTCATTTGAAGTAGGGTTATTGCCTTACGCCGGCCACCGTTGAAGATCCAGGCTTACTCGACATAAATTTGGAACTCGAAACGGAAGGGGGCCCTGCTGGTTTGCCGAGTCAATTCATGAAGGAGGCGGGAAAATAAAGCGATTCGGCCGAGAAACCCAGAGACCTTTGTCAAGAGACCTATAATAAATTAGCTTATTCTCTTAACACTTGGGGGGAATAAAAAGATGAAAAAGACCTTAGTAATTGTACTAGGTATTTGTCTTGTTGCGATGTTTGCCGGTACCGTGTCGGCGCGTGATATCGACAGAAACAGCAACAGAATTATGAAAGATTTAAATGGCACTGGTCTTCTTACTGATGACAGTGTGCCCGGTTTTTATACAGCCGCGGC
>JAUXHZ010000049.1 GCA_030621255.1 Candidatus Latescibacterota bacterium | reverse complement strand
CCCTTGATCCCGATAATGAACATTTCAAAGATAATCTCGCCGTTGCAACAATCAACAGAGGAGTTGAATTTAGTAGAGAGGATAAAATCGATGAAGCAAGGACAGAATTTCTGAAGGCGATTAGGCTGGCTCCAAGCAGATGTGAGGGATATGCAAATCTAGCTGCAATTGAAATGGATAACGGCAACTACGAAAAGGCGCGGAAACTTCTTGTGAGAGCTTTACAAAATCCTGCGGTTGACTTTAGAACTTATTTAACTATGGGTATTGTAATGGAGAAACTCGGGGAACATGAAAAAGCAATTCACTATTTAGAAGAATCTTTGAAAATAAATCCGATGTCCTCCGCTAGATATCATCTAAAAAGAATTAAGTCAAAAACAGAAAATAGAACCAACAATTAAAACACGTTTCAGGCTTCATCCCATCTACGCCCATTTAAATCCGCGCTTAAGCCCCTTGGAAATATTCGAAAGGTGATCACCAATCTTCTCAAGAGCATCAACAAAATCTGTAAAAACAAAACCCGCCAAGATATCGCACGACTTTTCTTTTAATCTCATAATATGCTGCTCACGAAATCTTATCTGCATTTCATTGAGTATATCTTCTTTCTTCAATGCGTCAATCGCGTGATATGTTTTACCATCCTCCAGGCCACTGGAAACATCGTCGATCATTTCCATAACCACTTGAATCATCTGCCTAAGTTCCTCACGGGCGATAACAGTAAAGAGAAGATCCTCGCTTGGCCTTCGTTCAGCAAGTTCAGCAATATTTTCGGCCTGGTCGGAGATTCTCTCAATATCATTAACAGAATGTATGAATACCGGGATCATCTGCGCTTGTTCCTGTTCCAAATCCTTGACCGAGATATCTATCAGGTATTTTGTAATCTCCGCCTGGAGATTATCTACAGCATCTTCTTTTCGCGCAACCTTCCCTGACAATTCTTGCTTATTTTCAATTACTATTTCAATAGCGTCCTTCAGGGCCGATTGGGCAAGATGCAGCATTCTTAGTATCTCTTTTCTACTTTGATCCAAAGCGAGGGAGGGAGTTTCAATCAAATGTTTCTCAAGGTATTGCGGCTCTCTATGAATTTCATCGGGGCTCTCGGCAACAATCCTGACAACCAGCTTCTCAAGCCAGAGTACAAGAGGCAAAAATATAATTGAATTAATAACATTAAATACGGAGTGAGAAAGAGCGATATGAAACATAATATTTTTCGCTGTTACTTCACCCGGCACTATCCACTCAATAAAACGCTGGTATACCCCAAGGTAGATTAAACCCAGCATATAAACCGTACCGATAACATTAAACAGAGTATGGACCCAGGCTATTCTCTTACTATCCGTAGTGCCGCCTATTCTCGCGATCTGTGCCGTAATTGTAGTCCCTATATTATCACCAAGAATCAGGGGCAGTGTGGACGGAAAATCAATCAGCCCCTTAAAAGCCAATACCTGAACAAGCGCGATTGTCGCGCTGCTGCTCTGAAACAACATAGTTATGGCGGTGCCGACAACCACTCCCAGGAGTGGATACTGACTGAACTTTACCATTATATTGCTGATCTCACCGGAAGACTGCAGGGGAACAAAAGCCTCTTTCATAAAACCGATTCCGACAAAGAGAACGCCGAAGCCGAATAGAACTTCCCCCCACCTTTTACTTTTACCTTTTTTGCAGGCTATCATAAGAACAAATCCTATACCCACGGCGGGAAGCGCGTAATGTGTAATTTTGAAAATTGCGAAGAAACTGACAAGCCAGGCTGTAAATGTTGTTCCAATATTCGAGCCGATAACAACCGGGATAGCCTGTCTAAGTGTGAGCAGCCCCGCGTTGATAAATCCGATAACCATCACCGTCATAGCGCTGCTGCTTTGAATAAGCGCGGTTATACCAGCTCCCACGGAAAAGGCAATTAATCTGTTCGATGTAAGGTGTGAAACAATGCCTTTAATCTTGCCGCTTGAAACCCTATTGAGGGCTTCCGACATAAATTTTATTCCAAAAAGGAAGAACCCCAGTCCACCGATCAGCTGAAAGATCACTTCAACAGCCAAATCCTACCTCCAAACCTTTCCTCATCAGTTGATTAGAATCACTTAATACCAATCAAGGGAATTCAACTATAATATATCTTCTCATATAGTTCAACCGGGAAATTATCAAATCAGGATTATAAAATTTCTTATCATTACCAGTGGTTTAGGCACGAACTTAAATCGGCCGGCGTTTCATATTTCTGGCAAACAGTAAAATGTGCCAAATAAAGATTTCAGAATCATCCTCTTTAATCTTGACTATAGTTCCTGTATCTTCTTATAATTCATGAGACTTGTAACCAGGGAGTGAAAACTTGAAAAGAAAGAAAATCACGCATATTGCATTCTTGCTTTTATTTCTTGTTGTTTTCACGCATGGCGCCGCGCATCCATCTGATATCACCTTTGTTATTGACTATCCTTCCATTTCGCCGAATGGTGACGGGATAAAGGATGAATCTCCAGTACATATCACCCTTGCAACCAACTTCGACTCTCTTGTTGTCACAATAAAAAATGAAACACAAGTCTTTGATACACTGATTTTAGAAATCAACCCTGGTTTTGGAAGCTATATAGGCCAATGGGAAGGAAAAGATTCTTCAGAATTACTCCTGAGTGATTCTGAATATCTCCTTGAACTTTATGCCACCCGCCCGGATACAACCATTATTATGCAAACAACCGTAATAGTAGATACCTCCCCACCTTCTATACATATAGACCGTATTGAACCGGGGGTATTCAGCCCGGACAACACGGACACAACCAACAAAGCTCTGATCTATTATACGGTAACAGGATTCAATGAGGGGAGCAAAACTTCCGTTGCAATAACTGACCCTGAAGATAATGTTGAAGATATCATACTTAACATTTTTTCCGACACTTCCTGCTGCCTTAAGTGGAGCCCGGACAACCCTATCAGCGGTATTTACACAGTATCAATGCTGATCGAAGATCTTGCCGGAAATATCGGGACAGGGGAAGGATTTATTAACGTAGATGCAGATCCCCCGGAGATATCTTTTATTACTTCAATCGCGGAACATACAAAACAGCCCCCGGATTCGATATCAGGGACCATATACGATCGAAGCACAATTGACAGCCTGAGTTTTATCTGGAATGACACTCTCACTATTACCCCCGATGAAATCTACACTCTGAACGATACAACTTACTGGAATATTGCTATACTTGATTCAGTATCCTCCGGTGGGACTTACATTGACGGTAACTACTCACTTGAGGTTTACGCAAGTGACAGATTCGGCCAAAGCGCCGACAATAAGATTTCTTTCAAAATTGACACCACCACACCCGATCCGCCTGTACTTGCGCAACCGGTATCACCTGTCCTGGTTTCGGAGGTAGAATTATCCTATGCATCTGACCTGGATTTGCATGCCGACTTTGTGGTCTTTTTCCGGCTGCATGAGGGAGACACATCCGCCGATACTGTAACATCTTTTACCTCCCATCCGATCATTGGCATTGAGGAAGGCAAAAATGAAATATGGGCGAAAGTTACAGACAAGGCGGGGAATGAAAGTGATGAATCGAACCATATTTTAGTGACCTACGACACTTCTTCACAAAATTCATTTCCCGAAGCATTCCGAGGACCGGATGACTTTATAATATCAACTTCCAGTGCTGCTGGAAAAGTAATAATTCAATTATTCGATCTGAGAGGAGAGAAAGTCAGATCAATCTCAAGCATAGGCCCGGCAACCTATTTTAAGATAAACTGGGATCTCCTAAACAACGATGGAGAGGAAGTACGGAACGGAGCGTATCTTGCTGTAATTACAGTATATTATAGCGATACCAAAACTGTTGACAAAGGCTTCGTCGCTGTAGTCAGGTAATGATGAAACAAAAAAGAGTTACAATCATATTTCTTATATTATCGCTGCTTACCGCAGGCGGTTTCACTATTCCCGCGTATGCCGGCGAAGGGTCCAGAGGCGGGACATTCCTTCCTCTCGGATGGGACGCTGAGGGAGAGGGATTAGCCGGTGCCGCCACACTTCTTATTAGAAATGACGCCAGTAGTTACTGGAATCCGGCGAATCTCTGTTTTATGAGCGGCCGCCGGGCTCAGGTTGGTACAACAAAACCGGTACCCGGGATGCCCGCCAACTATAGCATTCTGTCAGCCGGGACCGCCCTGCTGGGGCACAGAACATTCCGTGACAATGAAACCGTTATCAGCAGAGCCGGCGTCGCCCTGAGTATTTCTCATTTGGATCTCGAGCTCGCCGGTGGTTCAGCCTGGAATGAAAGCACGGCAGGTTTTTCCGGAGCTTACAGCATCAACCATTTCAACAGTGTCGGTATAACGTGGAGAATACTCAAAGGATGGAACGATCTTGACAACGCGGATTGCTCGGGAATGGGTGTGGATATAGGATGGACTGCCAGGCTCAGAGAAAAATTATGGTTCGGTATCGTCGGTAGAAACATATACAGTACTATTTCTTATCCAAACCGGACCGAGAAAATCGATCCAAGCTGGAATATTGCTCTGGCCCGGAATGACATACTTGGCAGAGTATCGGCTGAATTCGATCTTGTTCTGAAAGAAGGAGAAATTAACCGTTTCTTGGCCGGCGCGAAAATAGTTTTATTCAAAGAACTCCTGAGCGTACTTGCGGGAGCGGACCGGCGCCTCACGAATGGAGAAAGAACAATTCTGCATTTTGGATTCTTGACGAATTACAAATCGTCCGATATTTCAATTTCATTTAAACTCGACCCGGAAGACGCTTTCGACAAACAAACTTATGTATCGATAGGCTACAATTTCTGAGACAATTTCCAATCTCTTTAAATCCGGTAATAATTCATAAGCATCAGTTTTACTATGGAGTTTCAAGCCTGTTAAGCAATTTAATCAATTTTTCATCCCCGGGGGCTACTTCAAGGGCTTTTCTAATCCAATAGACCGATCTGTCCCTTTTCCCTTCGGACAAAGCAGCTCTGGAAAGATACTTACACGCTAAAACCTTCTCCTCCCCCACTTCAATTTCGTAAGCATAGCGATATAATTTAACCGCCTTTGCGTATTCCCCCAGGCGCTCGAGCACAACTCCGTACTCAATCGCCAGATGGGGAAAATCGGGAAACGCTTTAAAAGCAGAGTCATAAAGAGATCTCGCTTTATCCAGTTTACCGCGCCTGCTCAAAATCCTCGCGTAATTTATTCCGGCTCCCACTCTGCCGGGATCAAGCCTATAAGCCATGGAATAGGCTATTTCCGCTTTTTCTTCATTTTCCCTGCTTATATATTGGTTGCCAAGAAAGGCATACATAGCGCTCTTGTTTATTTGCACCATTTCCCTGTTTATAAAAACAAAGAATAGCGCCGAAGCTAAAAATGCGATGGCAGTTAATTTTTTCCAGTTTTTTTCTCTGGCCTCCATCAGAACCCACGAGAAAAATGCCGACGCGGATAGGATAAGAATAGGCACCGACACAATTCTATACCTGGAATTAATATAAAAGAGAAGGACTGAAAAAAGCGCCGCCCCCATGAACACCATAAAGATAGCCCTGTTCCTCCTAATTATAAAAAGGACACACAAACCCATTGCCGCGAAGACAGATATAATAGAAAATGGTATGAACAACAAGTTCATTACGGGACAGGATTCTTTATAAAATGAGATATCAATTACATCGGGGATTTCCGTCTTATTCCAGAAAAGTAAAAATTTTCTTCCAAGCAATTTAACCCAGCGGAGCGGATTCTTCCTGATACCTTCTACCGCCCTGCCAAGCCAATATTCTGAAGCTTCCCCGGCGGTAAGCTCTTTTTTAAGCTGCTGCTGAGCTCTCTTCCGCGCGTCATCAACAAGCCCTCTCATATCCGCTCTCATCCCCTCGGGTGGTTTATACACTCCATTTGCTCCGGGCCTGTTGCCTATATAAAAATTTATCCCTCCGTGAGAGGTTACCGGAACAAAACGTCCTGTTTTCGCGGCGTTAAAGGCTATCGGCAAACTGAGGACAGCAATCGCGCCAAGAAGGCAAAATAGAGCCGTGAACCGGCCGTTCCCCATTCCTCTTCTTCGGAAAAAGATCCATACTATCACAGCTGGTATTAATAGAAAAAAGAGGTTCGGCCTTCCAAGCGCGCCAAACCCCATTAAAAGGCCAAGGAAGAATCCCGCTGCAAGAGGCGATATCCTCATTGATCCGATTTTCAAACTTGAAATGCCTGATATATGATGATCGATCCTGATCGCGATAACAAAAGAAGAGATCAGAAGCAGGGTTACAAGAGAGGTCGCGAGCAAACTCCCCTCATACAGAAGAAAATGCGGATAAAAAAGAGCCATCGCCGCCGCGAAAATACCTGTTGCTTCGGATTGAAACTTTCCTCCCTTTCCATTCCCTTTCATAATATCTTTTCCAGCTACGTAATGAAGATAGATTGTAAAAACACCCAGCAAAGCCTGTATAATCCTTGGAACAAGTAGTCCGTTACCTGCAGCCTTAAAAATAGCCGAAAGAAAAAATGGATAAAGAGGATTGAAAGATAAAGCGCCGCCGGGCACCCCCTTGCCTGCGGACAACCCTTCCGCAAGTTCTCTGTAGAAATGCATATCAAGAGGAAGGAGCCACTCAAGATCGGAGCTGCCGAGCTGGACAAGGTATATCACCCTGACTAATACCGCGGCAAATAATACACCCCAAAGCGCGAACCTTGTGCCGTTTATTCCAGCATATCTTTTGCCGATATTCATATTTATATCTTTCCCCGGTTTAACTTTCGCTTATACAATTTGTACAATACAGCGGAACAATATCAGTGCGATTGTTTCCCCGGGATGACACTCCTGATTAATCAAAAGCTCCTCGCATCGGATCCCACGCGGGAAGAATCTCGGGCTCGGTCTTTAGAATCTTAAGGACATCCTTAGGAACATGCCGCTTGTGGACTATCACCGAATACACATATTTGCCGAACCATTCGTCATACATAGTCCATAGGCCGTCATTTCCTGTATCTTTGCCCCAGGAATTCTCAACTAGCCACTTCTTCGGGGTATCATCATTCAAATCGGCGCCGATAAACACCATAGCGTGGCCGGGAACACTTTCCCGGTAGAGAACACGCTGAGCCTTTGTCATCCCCGCTTCAGTCCCGAGTAAAGAGGCGATATCA
>JAUXHZ010000086.1 GCA_030621255.1 Candidatus Latescibacterota bacterium | reverse complement strand
TAAGACCGCTTGGCCTCCGACTTGGCTGTGATGATACAGACAAAGGTGCTATAATAGTCAGAAAGAAAATTGCCGATAAGGAGATTGAAAGCATCTTGCCAAAACAATTAAACCTGCTGAAGCTACAAAACATCGGAATACCCCCTTGCATATGTAATTTTTTGTTTGATCGCCGATTATTTTGTCATGCTATAGGAAATTTGAATTTTTGTCAAGATTCTTCCCGACCATATGCCACAATAAATAGCGATTTAAACTTGCAAAAACTCAATATTTTTGTATAATACCTATAAAGAATACTGTATTTTGCGATTCTGATCGCAATATTTGTATATAATTTGCGATTACGTTGAAATGTTTATCCCTTTTTTGTGGAGGCGGAAATGATAGAAAGACTGCTGTTCAAAAATGTCCTGGAGCGCATTAACAGGGGAAAAATAATTATGATGTTAGGCGCGCGTCAGGTCGGTAAAACTACTCTCGCTCGCCAAATAACAGAGAAAGTTGACCTAAAAACTCTCTGGCTAAACGGAGACGAACCGGATGTCAGAGAACTACTTTCCAACGTAACTTCATCATGGTTAAAGGCTATTATTGGAAACCACAAATTATTAGTCATTGATGAAGCACAAAGGATCGCCAACATCGGGATAACTTTGAAGCTGATCGCTGATAATTTAAAAAATATCAAGGTGCTTGTTACAGGATCTTCTTCTCTGGAACTCGCGTCCCTAATTAAAGAACCGCTAACGGGCAGAAAATATGAATTCTTTTTGTACCCTTTATCATTCAATGAAATGATAAACCACACAAATCAGCTCGAAGAATCAAGGCTTCTGGAACACCGTTTAATATATGGATATTACCCCGAAATTGTAACCACAGCGGGGGAAGAGAAAGAATTATTGTCTTTGCTTTCGGACAGTTATCTATATAAAGATTTACTAACTCTGGGTCATATAAAGAAATCGGCTCTCCTGGAAAAGTTGCTGCAAGCACTTGCGTTACAGCTTGGAAACCAGGTCTCATACAACGAACTGGGACGGCTTGTCGGCGCTGATAACGCGACAATCGAACGTTATCTCGATTTGTTAGAGAAGGCATTTATCATCTTTAGGCTACCCTCTTTAAGCAGAAATCTGCGTAATGAGTTAAAAAAAAGCAGGAAGGTCTATTTCTATGACAACGGTATTAGAAACGCCATTATAAAGAGCTTTAATCCATTGGCAATCAGGAATGATATAGGCCCTTTATGGGAAAATTTCTTGATCTCGGAACGGACAAAACGAAATCACTATGCGGGTTATTGGGTCAACCGATGGTTCTGGCGCACTCTTTCCCAACAGGAAATTGACTATATAGAAGAATATAACGGCAAATTATACGCTTATGAATTCAAATGGAATCCCGGGTCAAGAACAAAGTTTCCAAAAAGTTTTTCTAAAGCCTATCCCGGAAGTGAAACAAAGGCTATAACAACCGAAAACTACCTGGAATTTATTACCACATAAAATACAGGGAAAAGACTGAAAAATAATTATCCACTGACTTTGCAAGGGGGGGCACCCTATGAAAGGTGTCCCCCTTTTGCAAAGCAACATATCCCTCTTTTGATAGTTCCGCTATTTCAATCTTTCCTTAAATGGAAGAAATGTCATAAAATCAGCGTGATGAACAACATAGGCTTCGGTAGATCTCTTAACTTTGTCGCCCTCTCCCGCGTGAGCCGCAATTATGTGTAAAACCTCTTTCGGTACACCGCACTCCTCGGCAATAGAAACCCCTGAAAATGGATGCCTTAAATATTTGCCGTAATCCCCCTGTGTAAGGTTACCTTCACTGTCATAATCATACTCCAGAAGCTTTCCGACATCACAGAGTATAGCTCCGGAAATCAGAATGTCCATATCTACCGGTAGTTTTTCCTTGAAGAATCTATTTATCTCTTCGCCCGATTTTCTCGAAATATGGACAACACAGCGCTTGTGCTCCATAAAGGTTACAACTTCGCCTTCACACAAAAGGGTGAAAGGTATCTTCAACAGATCCTCCGCCTTAAGAACGCTTCTCGAAAATGCCAGCTCCCAAGTCTTTTCAGTGTTATCCCTTAATTCCTTATCTTTGATCCACTCAAGTTCCGGCCATAATTCTTTAACATCCATATCAGCTCCCCTTCTTAATTACAATTTCTCAATTATCGCGTCAGTCATACCGGTCGTGGAAACAGCTCCATTTTCAAGTACTTCCTGAGAACCGGTCAACTTCATCATATCGTAAGTTCTCACCTTACCTTCATTTACAACCTCCAAAACGGCTTCTCTGATCTTTTTCGCTTTCTCGGTTTCTCCTATATGATCAAGCATCATACACGCGGAAAGAATCATCGCGGCAGGATTTACAATCGACCTTTCGTATGAAGCGTATTTCGGAGCGGATCCGTGGGTAGGTTCAAATATCGCGACATTTTCACCAACATTAGCCGAGCACGCGAATCCGAGTCCGCCGATAAGTCCCGCAAAACCATCAGATACTATATCGCCGAACATATTTCCGCTTACCAGCACACCATAGTTTTCAGGATTTTTAGTTAACCACATCATCTGGGCGTCAATGTTAGTACTCCACAGATCAATACCGTCATATTCTTTGACCATTTCTTTTGCCATCGCGAGCATCATACCGGATGTTTCTCTGATTACATTTGCCTTCTCGCAAACAGTAACAGATTTATAACCAAACTTACCGGCGTGTTCAAAGGCGGCTCTGAGTATTCTTTCCGTACCCTTTTTTGTGAAAATTCTTGTGGAGATCGCCAATTCTTCTTTTGGGCAGGAAGCGAATTTTTTCATCTTTGGATGAGTATTAAAAGCCTTGTAAACATCTTCCGGAGGATCGGTCCACTCGACTCCGCAATACAAACCCTCTGTATTCTGTCTGAAGATCACTACATCAACTTCAGGCTCTTCTATGCCGTCTTTTCCCCGTCTGATAAAGTTTAAGGGATTACCCTTAAAGGTTTTACACGGCCTCGTGCAGATATCAAGATCAAAGTGCTGCCTTAATCCGACAATCGGGCTGTAATATACATAACCTTTATCCCTCAATTCGGGCGCGAGCTCTTTCGCCGCTTCCGCTTTCGGTTTTGAAGTAATCGCGCCGAAAAGAGCTATTTTGTGTTCATCCAGAATTTTTAATGTCCGTTCCGGCAGAGGGTTTCCCTCATTACACCAGAATTCCCATCCAATATCAGCATGAATATATTCAGCCTCAAATCCGGCGGCTTCTAATACCCTGACCGCTTCAGGCAATACTACCTTTCCTATACCATCGCCAGGCATCGATACAATCTTTTTCATTCGTCACTCCTCCCTGCTTTTTAGACCGGTTTCTTTAGAAGATTATCATGTTAACTTAAATTGAACAATAAGACAAAAATCTGAATAATTCAACCCTTTGAATCCAATTTAATTATTTTGATAAAAATCGGATATAATTTCGAGAAAAATCGTTTCATTTATTCCGTTAGCAGAAAATTTGTGTTAAATCGTTAACTTTCTTCATAAATTTGCAGTAATTATTTGCTATTTATATTCATTTTATTATAGTGACGGTGCATGCGATTTTAAGCATGTTATTTGTTAATTCTTAACTGTAATTGCCACGCTTAAAGAGGAGGAAATGAGCATGGGCAATACCATCACTGAGACGATATTAGCAAATCACATCGTCGAGGGAGAAACGGTTCCAGGGAAAGAGGTTGCGTTAAAAATCGACCAGACCCTCACGCAGGACGCGACCGGGACAATGGCTTATCTGCAGTTCGAAGCCATTGGTATCCCAAGGGTCAAAACCGAGCTGAGCGTAAGTTATGTTGATCACAATACACTCCAGGCTGATTTTAGAAACCCGGACGATCACCGCTATCTGCAATCGGTAGCGCAAAAATTCGGGCTCCACTTCTCAAGGCCGGGTAACGGAATATGCCATCAGCTCCATCTGGAGAGATTCGCAGAACCGGGCAAAACACTGATCGGCTCAGATAGTCATACACCTACAGCGGGCGGGATCGGCAGTTTCGCGATTGGAGCCGGCGGGTTGGATGTCAGCGTTTCTATGGCCGGAATGCCGTACAGGCTAAAATATCCAAAGGTCATGGGCATCAAGCTCACGGGCGAACTATCGGATTGGGTCAGCGCCAAGGATGTTATACTGGAAGTCTTAAGAAGGCTTGGCGTTAAAGGGGGCGTAGGATACGTATTGGAGTATTTCGGCCCCGGTGTAAAGACACTCAGCGTACCCGAAAGAGCTACTATCACCAATATGGGTACCGAGACAGGAGCCACAACAAGTATATTTCCCAGTGATGAGATCACAAAAAGTTTCCTGGAGGCTCAGGAACGCGGTGATTCCTGGATAGAACTTATTCCGGGAGAAGAGGCCGACTATGATGAGATAATGGAGATAAACTTAAGTGAAGTAGAACCATTGGCGGCGCTGCCTCATAGTCCTGGCAACATCAAATCAATCAAAGAGTTAGCTGGAATGAGCGTTCAACAGGTCGCTATAGGTTCCTGCACAAATTCCTCCCTTTTGGATATGAAAAGGGTCGCCGGTATTCTCAAAGGGAAGACCATTTCCGAGACCCTTCATTTAACAATCAGCTCCGGTTCCCGGCAGGTCGTCGATCATCTCATCGAAAGCGGCGAGATGGGCTATCTGGTACAAGCCGGCGCGCGTATACTGGAGAATGCATGCGGTCCATGCATCGGCATGGGAGCAGCTCCTCCTTCCGGCGCTGTTTCCGTCAGAACCTTCAACCGCAACTTCCTTGGGAGAAGCGGGACAAAGGATGCTGACATCTATCTTGTAAGTCCTGAGACCGCGGCCGCTACGGCTATCATGGGAGTGTTGACCGACCCGCGCGATCTGGGCAAATACGACAGAGCGGAGATGCCGGACAAATTCAATATTAACGACAACATGTTCCTCCCGCCCCTTTCACCCGATGAATCAGAAAAGATCGAGATCATCAGGGGGCCTAACATAAAACCATTACCCGAGTTTCACCCTATGCCGAACAAGCTGGAAGGCGAAGTGCTTCTAAAGGTTGAGGACGATATCACAACTGACCACATCATGCCGGCCGGAGCAAAAATACTTCCATTCAGAAGTAATATACCTGAAATTTCCAAGTTTGTTTTCGGCGTGATCGATGACACCTTCCCGAAACGCGCTCTGGATAAAAAGGGCGGTTTCATAATCGGAGGAGAAAACTATGGCCAGGGTTCCAGCAGGGAACACGCCGCCATCGCTCCCAAACACCTTGGGATAAAAGCGGTAGTGGTCAAATCCTTCGCGAGAATACATCTGGCCAATCTTGTCAACTTCGGCATTGTCCCATTGACTTTTAAAGATCCGAAGGACTATGACAATATCGATCAGGGAGACGACATCTCGATAGAGATAGGTAATCTTGATAAAATTGTAAAGCTGACGAACGAAACCAAGGGACTCGAGATAGAACTTGAACATTCCCTTTCCGATCTGGATAAAGAAATATTAAAGGTCGGCGGGAAACTACCCTGGGTTAAAAAACAGGTAAAATAAAACAAAGAGGTGTTAGAAAATGGCAGAGAAAGGAATTAGAGAATTCGACGCTAAGAGAATGATCGCTAAAGGGTTTGCAAATTTTACCAAGAGCGGTCTGAAACTCGAAACAAAACAGGTGCTTGTATCTCCGGATACCGACCTTGACGGCCTGGCAGGAGAATACCCCTGGCTGGAAAGCGGGAAACTCGTGGCCAAGCCGGACCAGCTTTTCGGTAAACGAGGAAAGAACAATCTCCTGTTTGTGAACAAGGACTGGAAAGAAGTAAAGAGCTGGATAAAAAAACATATGGACAAAGAGGTTACTATTACCCAGTCAACCGGGCGGCCC
>JAUXHZ010000204.1 GCA_030621255.1 Candidatus Latescibacterota bacterium | reverse complement strand
TAAAGTGGCGGGCTGAATCACAAATGGTATGCAATTGTTAAATTCAGAGACGATAGATACGCTCTCTTCAAATTCATTCAAGTCAGCGGCTGAAGAAACTACTACCTTGCAGAAAAATCTCTTTTTTGAAATCTCCCGCAGAACCTCCCTGTATATCGGGAAAAGATCTTCTCCTCCGCATAGGGAGGGAAGTTTGATATCAAGGGCGATTATGTCAACAAAAGGTTTGACCATTTTTATTGCCGAAAGCTCAAGGCCGTTTGTCTCAAGAAAAACCGGGATTCCGGTTTTTCTGAAAGTCTTCAGGAATTCAATTAGAAACACAGGCTGTTCCAGGGGCTCTCCCCCGGTAATACTCAGTGAATGGATTGTCCCGGGACTTTCGAGTAATCTGCTTACCAGAGAAAAAACTTCGTCCGGAAGAAGCGGATTCGTCAGTTCCTTTATATTATCCCCCTCATGAAACCGGCATACCCTGTTTTTGCCCGCGTCCTTTCGCGTATCACAATACACACACTGCCGGCTGCAGCCGGCCATCCTCAAGAATACCTGCATAACCCCCAGATATTCTCCTTCACCCTGAATTGAACGAAATATTTCTGCAATATATCCTGTAGTTTCTTTCATGGTTACCTAAAGCAGACCCGGGCCAATCACAGGATCAGGGCTGCTATCGTCCCCTGACCTTCCTTACGGCCAGCTCGATCGATTCACATTCCTGATAATATTTTTCAAGCGCCTCGTTAGCCATCCATTTCGCTTCGATATTGAATTCTTCAATACCCGCCGCGGGTACGGGCGCGCCCCGGGGATCAATATTTATCCCGAAATGGAAAATAGCTGAAACAGTAGTCAGGGTTGATATAGCCACCGTTAATTTTCTCTTTCCGATATAAAGATCATCCCCCGACCTTTCTATTTCGAGATCTGGAACACTCTGCTGAAAGAGATCCTTGACTATCGCTGCAAAAACCCTCAACCGTAAATTCGCTTCGCGCAGAGGACAGCCGAAATGCTCCCCTATAAAATGAAGCATCTTCTCAGCCTCTATCGTGCTGCCGGTTTCAGCATCTTCAAGATCGACAAGGCTCTCGCCTCTGACATCGCATGATCCGGCAAAAGCAATAACCCCGTCATTCTTTATCCCTGATACCTCTCTGACGAAATGCCCCCGCAGCTCTTCACCCGTATAATCAATCGGTTTATCTATCCATTTCGTCTCAAGAACTGAATATCCATTGCTATTCACTATTTCTCCTTCGAGAAAGATACTATTTTTTCGGCGCCGGTCCCCACCAGAGCCGATTTTAATTTTAAACATGATTCACATTTGCCACACATCAACCCGCCGCCGCCATAACAACTCCATAATAATTCCCACGGTATTGAAAATCTGATCCCTTCCTTCACTATCTTCTTTTTATCCATATCCACTGTCGGGCTTTCAACACGAATATTTTTTATCTCTCCTATATCGAGAGCCTTGTTTACAGCATCGATATACTCACGGCTGTTATCGGGAAAGAGAATCGATTCTTCTCTGTTGAACCCCGTTAGAATCACCGAACACTCCTCCCACGAAGCGAATGCCGCCGCTATATTAAGAAAGATTCCATTTCTGTTCTCCACCCAAACGGAAGATACGTCTTCCGTACCTACATATCTATCCTTCACACCAGTGGAATCAACGGGGTTTCCCGAAATCGTCCCGTTCCCCCTTATCAACGAAGAGGATGACCCCTCAGCCAACCATGGCAGTTCCACATATTCCATACGCAGCCCATAGAACTCGGCAATTTTACCAGCCGCCTCTTTTTCCCTTTTGAGGGCGCATTGGTTGTAGTCAAAAAAGAGCGCCGTTTTAAGCCTGTATTCCTTCTCGGCAATGGCGAGAGCTACTGTGGAATCCAGTCCGCCTGACAGCAGCACAAGAGCACTTTCAATAGACCTGCCACTATTTTTCACAGTAGCGCACCATATCGGTTGGAGTTTCCCAGAGTTCTATTTCTACCAGCTTGCCACCATCAAATTTAATTTTTTCACGACAGATTCTGAAGATTTCCGCCGCGATATTCTCGGAGGTGGGATTTTTCCTGTCGAAAGGCTCAATTTCATTCAGATTGCGATGATCGAACCGGGGTAACAACTCGCGGGCTAGAGCCGATCTAAGCTGAAGATAATCTACTGAAATACCGTCATCGCCCAGAGCCGTAAAACAATAATAGGCGCGGACAACCCAATTGTGTCCATGAAGCCTCACGCAATCACCGGGATAACCCCTCAATAAGTGAGAAGCGGAAAACTGAATCTCGGTAGAAACCGTGTAATACGCCTTTTCTCCTTTTTCCATAATACCCTCTTGTCCCGAACTTACTTCACTTAGTGCAAGTTATTTGTGCAAATTGCAAAAATAATTTATACAAAAGCTATCTTGCTTCCAATAAGTTACCTCTAAAGCTGAAATTTATCAATAATTAAAACAATTGACGAAATTCTGCGCGAATGGAACACATTTCGCATAAATTCATGGCGCCAGGAATAATCTCTATTAATCGAAAAGAGTTAACATTGTTTTTAAATGAAGAAAAAATTCTAAATAGGATATATCAGGACAGGAGCAGGGGAGACCTCGAAAGAGCGCGAAGAAACGCGCAGAGGGGTCATGAGAAGTGGCCTGACAATTTTGACATATCAATGGAGCTGACTCAACTTTGCCTCGATCTTTCCGACTATCATGGAGCGGTAAAACTACTAAAATCAACCGTAATGAAAAATCCCGGCAAAAAAATGGAAATCCTCCAGTTTTCCCAGGAAACATTCTATCAGACATCAAACCCTTTCCTGGGAAGTTTCATATTAGAAGCACTAATAAGGAATAAGGATCTTGAAAGAACAAGCGATTTCTTGGGCAGGGCCTCCGAAGAATATATCACCGATCTTGTCACACGCTCCAAAACAAAATCGAAGGGATTTATTGATACGGGGAACACAAATACTCCGCAATTTACTGATAATGAACTCTTGCTCGGCCTTCTATTTATTGAAAAACGACAGTTTGAAGACGCCCTTAGCCCCATGCTGAACACCCTTAACAACTCGCCTGAGCACGCAAAAATAATTGGCGGAGCAATGCTGAATATTCAGCGTGAATTTACCCGTTCTGCACTCATGGAATACATTCTCGGATTGGCGTCAATGCTTCTTGGCCATCCTGATAAGGCGGAAAAAAGGTTCTTTAAATCACTTGAATTCGAAAATCCCCAGTTTGAAAAAATTCTTGATCTTGTCCAGAAAACCGACAAAAAATCTGAGAATCATCTACTACTCGGCGGTGAAATCCTCTTCAGGCTCGGAAGGGAAAAAGATGGTGCCGAATCAGTCAAACAGTACCTTATGGAAGAAAATGAATGGGAGCAAGAAACTGAAGGCAACAAAATAAAACAGCTCTTTCCGGGCCACATC
>JAUXHZ010000294.1 GCA_030621255.1 Candidatus Latescibacterota bacterium | reverse complement strand
TTCAAGGACAATGACTCATCAGAAGAGTGTCCTACATATACATATTTCCACCCTTTTGTTGAATAGAAAATCTCCGGTTGAATCTTAAAGATATTGCCGACCGGCAAAACATAATAAGCGCCTAACTTAACACCGGGGTTCCAACTGTAATCATCCGCATTCACCAGGCCATTACCACTCCATTTGGCATAATTAAGCCCGCCCTTAAAACCGATACCGGCATACGCATCGGATGCAAATATTAGCACAAGAAATATACAACCAGTTACTACAAATCTTTTTATGATTCACCTCCGGTTATATAGATTTTTAATAGCTGACAGCAATATTTCCAAATCCGGATTGACAACCCAACCCCAGCAGATTATCACATGCTGAGATAAGAAAGGTCAAGGAATTATAGCCTGCAACGTCCCTTCATATCGCCGCATTCCCGGGTTCTTCATCGATCTGATTATTTAAGCATAGAAGCCTCCGGGATAGTACCGTCACAATAATCCTGGAGCCTATAAAAATGTTATGCTATAATAACAAAATATAACGATTGGAGCGGATCAACCGCTTAATCTTCAAAAGCTGCGCGTGTGGGGGGAATTTTTATTGCGAGGGAGGATAGTGATGGGTAACCGCGCGCGGACCGGTCATCAAGACAAATCTTCAGATTTGCACAATAAATTCTCAATGCTGAGGGCACAACTGCAGATTCTATCAGACAGTAAGCTTCTTTCCGGGATTCAGGCTTTAAACGACAGAGAAAGAAAGATAAGGCTTACCGTTCTTTTTTATCTCAGAGAAATTGACAAAAGAAGACTATATCTTCCCCTTGGATATAATTCTCTCTTTGAATTCTGTACAAGGCACCTTGGATACTCAAGATCAAGCGCTTACAGAA
This sequence comes from Candidatus Latescibacterota bacterium, assembly GCA_030621255.1. Classification (GTDB taxonomy): domain Bacteria; phylum Krumholzibacteriota; class Krumholzibacteriia; order Krumholzibacteriales; family WJIX01; genus JAGHBT01. The sequence continues at coordinate 1,440 of JAUXHZ010000294.1, read as the reverse complement.
GAATAGAGGCCGCGAGGTGTATTGGAAGATTTCCGGAAGCTGCAGTTATGCTTCTTACGGGAGAACTTAATCTCTCTGTACTAACCTTAATATCGGGTATTATTACAAAAGATAATATTAAGGATATCCTATCCCAGGTCAGCGGGAAGTCTTACCGTGATGCCGAAATTGCTATTGCCATGTATAAGCCGATTGAAACAAAAACATGGGACAGAGTTAAACCGGTATCTGTCTTTGAAAAGAAAACTGCTCCCGATTTTGAGATAGCTTCGGGTATTCAAAACTTTGATAATGGTCTCAACGTTGAGACTGATTCGGTTACTCAAAGTTCCGGCAATAGTCTCATCGTTGAGACAAATTCCGTCAAAGATGCGGGGAGCGGCAAGAAAAGTGCAGATGTAACACTTAAACAAAAATTTAAGCTTGAGTTTATGGTGGATCCTGCATTTATGAAAAAGCTTGAAAAGGTCAAATCACGTTTATCCAGGAAATACCCGGGGGGGATTAATTTTGAGATGCTGTTTAATATAATTATGGAAGAATATCTCGAGCGGCATAGTCCGGATAATAAAATTGAAAGAAGAAAAACGCGTGAGTCGAATAAGCAAAGCTTGAAAACTACTTCTCAGGATAAACAAAACCGGATTAATAATACTCGCAATATCCCAGCCGCTATCCGGGACAAAGTATACAAAAGAGACGGTGGGCGCTGTACCTTCGTAGGGGAAAATGGAAAAAGATGTAATTCAACTTGGAATCTTGAAATCGATCATATAGTTCCCTTCGCCAGAGGAGGAAACAATTCACCGGGAAACCTAAGGCTTCTCTGTGCGAAACACAACTTCATGGAAGCGGCGCGTACCTATGGTAAAGATTTTATGGGAAAATTCATAAAGAAAGAATGATCGTTGAGATAGAGGGATACATTCTTATTTTTCAGGCCAATTGTAAGCTCCGCGCCTTACTATTTCCGGCTGAGAAACCCTGAAATCGACCAAGGTTGAAGGTCTGTCAGGAGTCCTTCCCTTCCTGGAAATGTAGGCGCCCAATCCCGGAAAGACTGAAATTATTTCGGATATCCTTGTAAGAGGGCGTTTACCGCTCATGTTAACACTGGTGGATATAAGAGGGCCTCCTATTTTATCTATGATATTACGCAGTTCCCTCTTTGCCGGAATCCTGATCGCTACTGCACCACGGTCTAGTAAACCGGAGTCTACTGACTTCGCGGCCGGCAATATAGCAGTAAGCGGCGCCGGCCATATTGAGGTTAGAATTTCACGAGAATCCTCTTTCCACGATGAAACCCATAGATCAGCCATTTTGATCTCTGAGAAAAGAAGAACAAAACTGCTCCTCTTTCTATTCCCTTTAAGTGTTCTAATCTTTTTCACCGCCGGCCGATCTGTTGCCAGACAATGGAATCCGTAAATTGTATCT
>JAUXHZ010000036.1 GCA_030621255.1 Candidatus Latescibacterota bacterium | reverse complement strand
GGGCGATTTTAGAATAACATACTTGACTGTGGCTATAATATTTGTGTAGGTTTCAGTATTGTCATTGTCCGTTTGACTGCAGGAATCTGCTCAGGTTTTGTATATAGACGGGATTGGGGTTACAATGCGCCGGAACAAAGCTGTTTATGCTGCTCTTATATTATTGGTTATTATGCTCAACGGATGCGGCAGTGATCCTGAAGGGCCTGTAATCGAGAGGTTTCGCGACAGCACCTATACCCCCGAAGCGGGAGAGACATTCTATTACGTTGAAACTCTCCAGCATTCATTAGTTCATATGTCTACAAATGTGGGCGGGCACTGCAGCCTTCTGAAATTGGGATGGAATAAGGGTCTGAAGTTTGAGACCCTCCTCATTGATTTTAATTTTGATTCACTTGGGAATTACAACGGCAAGACGGTTTCTGAAGTAATTCTCGATTTTCCAGTGAGAATATATCCCGGTAATTTTGATCTTAAGATAGGAATCTATGAGCTCCTCGAGCCTTTCAGCGAAGATGATACTCTGTCATCTGCCACAGCCCCCGCTTGGGCCGGCACGCAGATACCCGACTCTCTCGGTTCGGTGGTACCTGAAAGGGTTATCAACAGTGAATCCCATGAATACAAGATTGATCCGGATATTGTGCAGAACTGGATCGACGGGATTGAAAATCCGTGGGAATACGGCCTGGCTGTTATAGTTGAAGAAGATCCTGATTCGTCGGGATTTTACGAGATCAATTCAGCCGGGTTGGAGGAAGGCCCGATTACGCTCAGCGTTGAGTTTGAAGGTGATACAACCAAGGCCTTTTTTGGAGTGAAGAGTGATTATTCTCTGGTATCCTATGATGATAACAATGAGCTCGCTCTTCTCGGCGGTGTGGCAACGAGAATATATTTTGAATTTGATTTTGCAGGTGTCAGTGACAGCGCCATAGTCCATAATTCGGAACTTGTACTGAATGTTGACGGATCGGAAGGTATGGGGGCGACAGCCGGCGAGCAGGCCTCAGACCTTTTAGGGTTATCTACCGATTTTTATTACTATCTTTACACCCCCAATGCTGTTGACACACTTGATCCTTCTTTCTGGGAGGGGACCGGTGTCGATGAGGGGAAATTCTATCCTGTAGTGACAAGTGAATTAAGATTCCCGCTGAGAAGATACACAGAGGATATTATTGATGGTTCCCGTATTAACAATGGGCTGGTTCTGCAGTCCGATCTTGAAAATGTAAGATTTCAAAAGACTTTATTTTATTCCGGAACTGTAGATTCTCTCAATCCGCGGATAGAGATAATTTACTCCATGCCCGCTGATTTTGACGGAGAGTAATGAAACGATATTTTCAAGCAATTCTGTTTCTTTTCATAGCTGTTTCTTTTAGCGATGCAGCGGAGGGGCAATCAATATTCAGTCTTAATTATATTGGTGAACATAGATTCAGGGGAGGGGCCCGTTCAACCGCACTTGGGCTTTCAGCCCTGGCGGTTCCTGATTCAAATATGGCGATTACAATGAATATGGCCACCCTTTCGGGGTTAAGCAGAATTACACTTTCGATTACCGAACGGGTTCATATGAGCAATGTGGCATACCAGGACGAAGAATCGCATCAGAACCGGTTTGCCTTTCCGTCGGCGATTATTGCAGCTCCTCTCATAGAGGGACTGGTTTTCAGTATCGGGTACAGGACACGGTTCACAGGCAGAGCCGATTTTTCGCTTCCGGGCGACCTTGTCGGCAAGCCTGATTATTCGTCAGCCTCCCCGCCTACAGAAGAGTATGAACTTGACAGTTCGCTCTACTCTATTCCATTGGGGCTCTCATGGAAGATTAACGACAGAATTAGTATCGGCGGTGAATTGCAAATTGAACGGGGTTCTATCAGGGACGGTATTAAAATAGTTTTTGATAATTACAATTATGGCACTTCTTACTCGGAAAGAAAGAGGATCTTTACCGGGACCTCCTGGGCTTTTTCCTTTCTTGCCCGGCCGCATTCAAGATTTTTTATTGCCGGGGTTATTGATGGGCAAATTGATTATTCGGTAAAAGAATATATCACCCATTCCAGAAGTGACTTTAATTCAAGTGACTCATGGGATTTTACTCTTCCACCCGCATACAGCTTTGGAGTTGCCGCAGGGTTGTCAGAGCGTTGGTGGGTTACATCTGCTTTCTGGCAAAGGGCCGCGCCCGACGCAACCGGATTCAGCGCGTTTGAAGGGGCGCTTGGCAGCGAGAGATTGGTCGCTTTCGGGCTGGAAAGAAGATTTAATAATGAAAGCAGTTTCTGGCTTTCAAGGATTCCCCTCCGTATGGGATATTATGAAAATATATGGCATATGGAACTTCCCATAGACAATCCGGTCAAATCAAGATTTTTCACACTTGGAAGCGGGTTCGGAATTCCAGGGGGAGAAGGAGCTCTTAACTACGCTTTTGAATTTGGAAAGGTTGGTTCTTCCGACAGCAACGGGATTGAAGAAACCGTGTTCAGATTCAGTGTAAGTTTGAGTGTTTCAGAAGCCTGGGGACGAAGAATGATTGAGAAACATTAGTTCCGCGGCAATACCGGAAGAACTCCATAAACTGAACCGTTTGTGTTTATAGAAAAAGAGTATATTTGTTATGAATATTGACAAATCGGGGAGAACCCGGACCAGCGGCAAAAAAACGGACAGATTGAATTGGTTTCCTTTTCATTGTGTAATTATCATCTTATTCCTTGTTTTATTCATTTTTTCCTCTATTTGTACGGGCCAGGAAATTCCGCTGGATCAACAGCTGGATGGCCTCACCTCGAAACCCCGCATAGCCTATCTTAAATATTTGATTAAGGAAAAGGGTGGTGATCCCGACATTTATTTTCATCTTGGATTGGCCTTCCAGGAGCAAATGGAGGGTGATTCCGCTATTTTTTATTATGAAAAGGCTATCGCGGAAGATTCTGTAATGTTTAAGGCTTTTGCCAATATGGGGGTTCTTCATGATAATATGGGGAACTATCTGGGTGCTATCAGAAATTACAGGAAGGCTATTGAGCTACAGCCGGGTGCAGTTCTTCCGAATTCTCATATAGCCCATTTATACTATAGGATGGATAATTACGAAACCGCTATCGAGTATTTAACGAAAGCGCTGAAAATTAATCCTGGGCATCCCCAGCCCCATTTCTATCTCGCGATATTTTTCTGGGACAGCCTGATGTATCAGGAGGCCATTAATGAATGGGAAATGGTTATAAAACTGGCTCCCGAAGATTATCTGGCGCAAAAGGCAAAAGAGAATATCGCGATGGTAAAAAAAGTAATGGTGCGATGATCCGTTTCAAAAAGATGACAGCCGTAATTTGCACTCGTAACTTGCGGGGGAATAGGGGAAACTACGCTCATAACTTGATATTGACAATCGGTATGGCGTTGATTTAAATTACTTACAGGGAGAGGTCGTTGTTTTCATGAAAGGAATAAAAATGAAAAGGGCTATTACCATATCTGTCATTTTCTTGTTGAGTATATTTGTTATTAATTGCTTAAGTGTCGTTAATCTATATACTGCCCCTCAATTTAAGGACAAAAGGGGCTTTGTTAAAAACCTTTCCGACGCTGAAGTAGAATGCCAGTCAGCCAAGCAGTTTATGGAGATGGAAAATTATCATGAAGCTGTCAATCATCTCCGGAAAGCTGTTTCGCTTGAACCGGATTACATCGAAGCCTGGTCTATGCTCGGGACGGGGCTTATGAAATTAAAAATGTACAAGGAATCTGTAGAGGCTTTTTTAACAGCGTTTGAACTTGACCCGGAAGACAAATCTCTGATTGCTTCACTGGGGTATAATTATCTCAATCTCAATGATCTTGATAACGCGGAAATATACTATATGATGCTCATCGACAGTGATTTTCTTGATTATAACGGCAATATTCACTTAGGTTTTATAGCAAAACAAAGGGGTGAAATTGACACCGCTATTGTATTCTATCAAAGGGCTCTTAAGGCAAAACCGGACGATGCTGTAACAATAGGTTCGATTGCTTCCCTCTATGGTGATAAAGGGGATAAGGATAAAGAAATTGAATATATGGAAAAAGCTGTTGAAGTGGATCCGGGCAATTACACGATGCTGCAGAAACTTGCGACCGCTTACTTTTCCGCCCAGAAATACAGCAAGGTTATTCCTGTTTACAAGGCTCTTATAGAAGTTTATCCGGACAATGCTCCCTTTCATCAAAGGCTTGGTTTTTCTATTTCTCAATCAGGCGGTGACTATAAAGAAGCGGCAGCTGAGCTGGAGGAAGCCAATTTGTTAAGTGGCGGTAATGCTTTTAACTACGCGCTGTTAGCAAAGATATACAATGAGAACAAAAAATACGAGAAGGCTATGGAAACCGCAAGAGCAGGGTTGAAACTCGGTGGCGAAAAAGAGGCGTTTTTACGCTATCAATTGGGCGAAGCCCTCTCAAAGAAAGTAAGGTACGAAGAGGCTATTACTCAGTTCCAGAAGGTTGTTAACCTGGGGACTAAACCCTGGAGCGTTTCCGCTAAGAAGCAGATTGAGCGTCAGCAGACGCTGATATTGAGGCTGAAAGCGCAAAAGGAGCAGGAGAAGTATGAATAGGTGAACCCCTTCTGATTAGTTTATAGAAATTTGCAGCCTTCTCCATTTTTGGGAAGGCTGTATTTTTATTCGTCGATGGTCAATAAAATAAGAATATTAAGCATTCTTGTTTCTGGTTGAGAAGAGGAGTGATGAAAAGGCAAAAGAGTTCAAAAAAGCGTATTTATCTCGATCATAATGCCACAACTTACGTGCGTGATGATGTTGTTTCAGTTATGAACCCGTACTTCAGTGAGAAATTCGGAAATGCCGGCAGTCTTCATTTTCTTGGCCAGGAAAACCGTGAAGCGATCGAAAGAGCAAGAAAACAGACAGCATCCTTGATAAATGCTCTCCCGCGGGAGATAATTTTCACATCAGGGGGAACGGAGTCTAACAATCTCGCGATTCGCGGTGCGCTCAGGGCGCTGGGCCGATCAGGGAATGGTTGTCATATTATTACCTCAACCATTGAACATCCCGCTGTCCGGAATGTTTTTAAATCGCTTGAGAAAGACGGTGTGGAAACAGCCAGAGTTGAATGCGATAGCGCGGGGGTTCTTAAAGTTGATATGCTTGAGGATCTTATCAGGGCAGAGACAGTGCTTGTGTCAATAATGCTGGCGAATAATGAAACCGGAGTAATTCAGCCGATAAAAGAGATAGCTTCCATTCTTTCAGGCAGAGATATAATTTTTCATGTTGATGCCGTCCAGGGTGTTGGAAAGATTGTGGTTGATGTAAAGGATCTAGGGGCGGATTTACTTTCTATATCGGCCCATAAGTTCTATGGCCCAAAGGGGACGGGGGCGCTTTATGTGAAAAAGGGCACTCCACTTAAGGCTGTATATTCAGGGGCGGCTCATGAATATTCCCTAAGGCCGGGGACAGAAAATGTTCCATCCCTTGTCGGTCTGGGAGAGGCGTGCAGCATTTCTGAATCCGGGTTATCTCTGGAAATGGAGAGGATAGGTAGACTCAGGGACAGAATGGAGGAAGATATTCTGAAAAAGATCCCTGATATCAGTATTATAGGAAAAGAAGTTTCCCGTGTCCCGAATACGAGTGACATTATTGTCTCCAGAGTGGAAGCTGAAGCGATAGTTCTTAACTTAAGCGCTCTGGGATTTTGTATATCCAGCGGGAGCGCCTGTTCCACAGGGGAAAATGGTACAAGTGCCGTGATGGATGCCATCGGGCTTGAGCCGGAACCGGCAAAGGGAGTGATACGGGTAAGTCTCGGTATACGCAACACGGAAAGTGATATCAACTCTTTTGTTGATGTACTTGGCGGTGTTGTAAAGAGGCTTCGCGACATTTCGCCCATCAGGTAATATTCTATTGAAATTACTGAAAATCGCCGTATTGTTCCCGGGCAACGAACATTTTTGTAATTCAGCAGGGGTTTGAATCTGAAGATGGAAGGTAGCTGTGCGCAGGAAAAATAGAACGGGTAAAGTGGTTCTCGGGATGAGTGGGGGGGTAGATAGTACAATTGCCGCTCTCTACCTGCTTAGAGAGGGTTTTTCCGTTACAGGTGTGACATTTCGTTTCTATGGCGGTTTGGCCCCGGGTTTGAATGATAAGGATAGCGAGATTGTCGGCAGGGCCGAAGGGATTTGCTCAAAGCTCGATATTCCTCATATGGTTATTAATGCCGGAAGAGATTTCAAAACAAGGGTGGTCGGGAATTTTATTAACTCCTATCGAACTGGAATAACCCCGAATCCATGTATTGTGTGCAACGAGCATATAAAGTTTCCTTTTCTGGCCAGGGCCGCGGATTCGATTGGAGCTGAGTGGATATCTACCGGGCATTATGCTCGTCTAATAAAATATGACAGCAGGATATTCTTGGCTGCCGCAAGGGATGCGGGAAAGGATCAATCATACTTTCTCTACCGTGTTCCGATCAAATATCTTCGAAGAACAATTTTCCCCCTTGGTGAGAAATCGAAAAATGAGATAAGAAAAACCGCCGGCGAGAATGGGTTGACAGGATATGTTGGCAAGGAAAGCCAGGATGTTTGTTTTATACCCGGGAATAATCTTGATGGTTTTCTCGAGAAAGATATATCTCCCCGGCCGGGAGATGTTGTTGATTCACGGGGAGACAGATTGGGCAGGCACAGGGGGATCTGTTTTTATACGGTTGGGCAAAGAAAGGGTTTGGGTATTTCAGCTCCTGCTCCTCTCTATGTTAAAGATATCGATCCACGCCTTGACAGGATTACACTTGCAGAAGAGGGAGAACTTTATTCCAGGAAGGCTCTCTGTATCTCCCTGAGGCTTAGAAAACGGAACTTTGATATTCCTCTTCAAGCAAAAATAAGGTTCAGGCACAAGGCTGCTGCTGTGGAGGCTGTTCAAGTCGAAAACGGGAAATTAGCTGTAACCTTTCTTAAGGCCCAGCGGGCGGTTACTCCGGGACAGTCACTTGTTCTTTACAAAGATGGTATCGTCTTGGGGGGTGGCCTGTTTAGCGGCCGGAGGAATATATGAGATTGAAGAGAGGCGTTGAATATTTGATTGTCTTTCTCATTTGCTTCCAGGCTCTTTCCGTTTCCAGTTTATTGGGGGAGGAGTTAGAGGAAAAATATGACACTTTGTCCTCGAGCGTGAGGCCGTTCATAATTTTTTATCCGGGAAAATATCAAAAGATAGCGGAAAAAATAAAAGGGATTCTTGAAAATTCATCCGGCAAGATAGCGGCTGACCTCGGGATAAGCGAATTCGATACAATACGAGTATATATCGCCGGCAATAAAAAGAATTATACTATTCTTCATAGGGGTATGCTTCCGGAGTGGAGCGGGGCATGCAGCGATTTAACAAATATGCGTCTCTGTATTAACACGGAGGCTGCCCTGCGTTCACAGCGCCCGCTTCGTGTTGTAATAAGGCATGAGCTTTCACATCTCTTATTTGCTCAAAGAGTTCGCGGGGCGCGTTGTCCCACCTGGTTCCTTGAGGGTTTGGCAATGAGGCAATCGGGAGAATGGACCTTTTCCGATCACTGGTATTTTATGGTGTCTGTCTGGAAAAAGAATATTCCTGATCTGAAGGATCTTAGCGGGAGATTCCCCGATTCCGGCAGAGAAGCGGCTATGGCGTATAGATTGAGTTATATAGCCGTAAAGGAACTGTTTGACGAGAGAGCTGAAGATCTTATGACACTTACGGCTTTTACACGTGACCTGGGCGATTTTGAAAGGGCCTTTTTACTTACATTCGGCAAATACCCGTCTGATTTTGCCGCTGAATTTCATGTTATGCTTGATGATAAATACAGAACAAGGTTTGTTCTGACCGCTTCCGCGCCCTTCTGGGCGGGTATGGCTATCCTGTTTTTAATTGCTTATTCTGTCAAGCGTTATAAAGCGTACCGTAAAATAAAGAAATGGGAGGAAGAGGAAGAAATTGCTTATAAATCAGGATAGCCGGAAATAAGAAGATTGTTTTTGCCATTTGCAGTATCACTACGCGCTTTGAACTCTTTTATTTGACAGTGAAAGGGAATATTTTTATACTATCGAAGTCGTCTAGAATGAAATTATTATATTCGAATGAGGTTGTTTTTTAGTGTTTTGTTGTGGTTGTTTGAGGAGATAG
>JAUXHZ010000183.1 GCA_030621255.1 Candidatus Latescibacterota bacterium | reverse complement strand
AGAAAATTGAAGAGGGGAAAACGAATCAGATTCAGATGGGAGGGTCTTTCAGGAAAGAGGCTCTTGCTAATCTTATTAATTATAAACTTTTGGATATGGCCGCCGAGAGGGAAGAAATAATCGTTTCTGAGGAAAACCTTGAGGAAAGGATAAATCAAATAAAAGAAGGATACCAGTCGGACGAGCAGTTTCTGGAAAGGTTGAAGGATCTCGGTATGAATGAAACACTATTCAGAGACAAACTCATCAAGCAGATTAAAATTGAAAATCTTATTGAGAAAAAAACTGAAGGGATTGAATCTCCATCGGAAGAACAACTAATAGAATATTATGATTCACATCCGGAGAGTTTTAAAGAGCCTAAGCAGGTGAACGCGAGTCATATCCTTATAAGTGTAAATAAAGACGATGATGAAGAAACAAAGAAAAAGAAAAAGGAAAAACTCGAAAAGATTATTAAAGACATAAAAAATGGTGCATCTTTTAGTGAAAATGCGGCCCTCTATTCTGACTGCCCGAGTAAATCAAAGGGCGGGAACCTCGGATTCTTCAAAGAAGGAGATATGGTCAAACCCTTCTCGGATATGGCGTTCTCGATGGACAAGGATGAAGTTAGCGGTATCGTAGAGACTCGTTTTGGCTATCATATAGTAAAGGTAATTGATAAGAAAGAAGCTTCTATAATTTCCTTTGAAGAGGCCCGGGAAAATATTGTTTCCTATATGGAAGGCATGGGAAAAACCACTATAGTAAATGATTATCTAACTGATCTTCGCTCAGAAGCGAATATTGAGTATGCTGATTCGAGTTTAATTCAACCATAGGGACGTTTCTTATTACCGGTTCCATATTTACGAAATTCTGACAGCAGTTAATGTGAGTCCTTAATCTTATCCGGGGTGGAGATGTCTGTTTTCTTTCTTTCCGGCGATATAACATGAAATGGTTTAGCATCCCATATCTGTCTGTTGTATTCCTTAATTGTATGATCAGATGAGAAGAAGCCCATTCTGGCGACATTCAGTATCGCTTTTGTTGTCCAGATGTTTCTATCCTTATATGAATTATCGATTTCCTTTTGACATCGTTTGTAGTCATCGAAGTCAGCCATAACCATAAAGCGGTCTATGTTCAGGAGGTTATCAATCAGGGAATGAAACAGGTTAGGGGATTCCGGTGAAAAGAATCCGTCCCTTATCAGGTTAATTGTTTTCTTTAACAGTGGATTTCTGAGATAGTACTCGCGTGGATTGTAGCTATGACGCAGATTTTCCACTTCATTTGCTTGGAGGCCGAAAATAAATATGTTTTCCTTGCCGACTTTTTCCTTTATTTCTATATTGGCGCCGTCGAGAGTGCCGATCGTCAGGGCGCCGTTTAATGCCAGTTTCATATTGCCGGTTCCGGATGCTTCAAACCCGGCGGTTGAAATCTGTTCGGAAAGATCGGCTGCCGGAATAATACGCTCCGCTAGTGTTACATTGTAATTCGGAAGAAAAATAATTTTTATCAAGCCGGAAGGGTCGCTGTTTATTATTTCCGCCGTGTGGCAGATGAGTTTAATTATCATCTTTGAAATGTAATAGTTTGGGGAGGTTTTACCAGCGAAAATAAATGTCCTCGGATGGATATCTTTTTCTTCGCCATCCTTTGTTTGAAGCCAAAGGGTGATTATATGCAGTATGTTCAGGAGTTGTCTTTTGTACTCGTGGATTCTCTTTATCTGCACGTCGAAAATCGAATCCGGATCCAGATCAAACCCGGTTAGTTCTTCAGAAATGGCAGTAAGAATCTTTTTATTATTTTTCTTTATGTCATTGAATTGTTTATGAAAATCGGGGTCTTCTGAAAATTTTTCTATATCTTTAAGGTGGTCAAGGTCTTTAATCCATCCTCTACCTATCTTGCTGGAGACAAGATCGGCTAAATCAGGATTGCACCCGAGAAGCCAGCGCCTTGGAGTAATTCCGTTTGTAATATTAATAATACGGCCGGGATAAAAATCATCAAAATCTTTAAAAATGGTGTTTTTTAGAAGACTTGTATGGAGTTTAGCGACCCCATTTACCGAGTGTGAACCGATGATGGCAAGGTGTGACATACGAATCTTTTTTTCCTCTCCTTCCTTTATAATGGAAACTCGTCTGAGGCAATCATTATCACCGATATGTTCTACGCTGGCTCTTCGCAGGAAACACCGGTTTATTTCAAAAATTATTTGGAGATGACGCGGGAGGAGTTTGCCGAATATGCTGACCGGCCATTCCTCGAGAGCTTCGGAAAGAATAGTGTGATTGGTATAGGCACATGTTTTGGATGTAATCTTCCAGGCATTATTCCACGTGATGTGATGTTCATCAATCAGAATACGCATAAGCTCAACTATGGCTAGGGAGGGGTGCGTATCGTTCATCTGTATCGCGACTTTTTCTGAGAACTTGTCGAAAGTACGGTGTTCTGCCAGATATCTTCGGATTATATCCTGAATAGAACATGAGACAAAGAAGTACTGTTGTTTGAGTCTGAGTTCTTTGCCCTCGAAGTTGTTGTCGTTTGGATAGAGGACTTTAGAAATGTTTTCAGAGATATTTTTCTCTTCAACCGCCTTTAAATAATCGCCATGTTGGAAGTAGCCGAGATCAAATTCAGTGGAGGCCCTGGAAGACCACAGTCTGAGTGTATTTACAGTTTGGTTGTCATAACCGGCGATTGGAGTGTCATAGGCTATTCCAATCACATTACTTGTATTTATCCATTCGGTCTTCATGGCTTCATCGGGCCATACACTATCTTTGGTTTCCCCATAGAATTTTACAATATAGTTGTACTCCGGACGTTTTATCTCCCAGGGATTGCCTAGCTGAAGCCAAGCGTCCGGAAGTTCTTCCTGACCCAGATTCCGGAGTATCTGTTTGAATATTCCAAATTCGTATCTGATTCCGTAACCATGCGAAGGGATCTCAAGGGTAGCCAGGGAATCAAGAAAACATGCTGCCAGCCGTCCCAGTCCGCCATTGCCGAGTCCGGGCTCAGGTTCTTCTTCGGCAAGTTCAGAAAGGTCCAGGTTCAGGTCGGTCATAGCTTTTTTCGCATTTTCGTACATATCCAGATTTATAAGATTGTTGACAAGAGCTCTTCCCATCAAATATTCGGCGGAGAGATAGTACACTCTTTTAACGTCATTTTTGTGATACAGCTGCTGAGTGTTAATCCACTGTTCGATTATCCTGTCGCGGACGGAAAGAGCAAGAGAATAGTACAGGTCCCGCGTAGTTGCCGTAAATTTATCCTTTGAGAGAGAATACTCGAGATGATTAGCGAAACTGTATTTTAGGCCTCTGCTGTCAGTTCCCTTGTGAAAGATACCCCATTTCTTAAAGAGAGAATTGTCCGGCATATTTTCCTCCATGTGTCAGAAAAACCGATAGTCGGTTGTGCATTAACTTAGTATCGTCAAAAACCCGCAAGAAGATAAGAGAAATCTTGCCGGATTTTGTTTTCAGTGTAGATATTTTTTTATGTATATGGTAAGATAATACTGGTTAGCGTGTAAAAGCGGTGTAAAATTGGGATTTGAGCTGATTAGCCTTTCAGGACATGGTAGATATGAACTTTGTTAAGGGAAAAGTCCTTTTTATGGATGACGAGGAGTTGCTTCGGCGTGTTGTATCTTTGATGCTTGAAGGTATAGGGGTTGATGTGGAAGTTGCTTCTAGC
>JAUXHZ010000331.1 GCA_030621255.1 Candidatus Latescibacterota bacterium | reverse complement strand
CAATAAGAAAGATAAGAGGGAAAAAAAGTGTTACAATAAATGGTGAAAGAATTGAAGAAAAGATACTGGAGGAAAAGGATTTAATCTCCATCGGCTCTGAAGAATTTGTTTTTAAACTTTGAGACGGGGTTTGTATGAAGTATATGGTTTTTTCCGACATTCACGGAAACCTTGAATCACTGCGAAAAGTTCTCGAAGAGGCGGAAACAATACAGCCCGATATGATAATCTCACTTGGCGATGTTGTCGGGTATGGCGCGGATCCCGCCAAATGCGTAGAACTCGTTGAAGAATATGCTCATATTAAAATCAGCGGCAATCATGATCTGGCCGCCATAGGGCTCTCATCCAGCGCCGGTTTTAATAAACACGCCCAAAAATCGATTCAGTGGACATCTGAAATCCTGAACGAAAAACAGCTGAATGCGCTGAAAGATTATGAACCGATTTACCACCACCGCGATTGTCTGTTCGCGCACTCCTCGCCATTGTCGCCCCTTAACTGGGAATATATATATAACATTTCACAAGCGAGAGAAATCTTCAAGCAATCCAAGGAAAAGTTTATCTTTATAGGACACACTCATATTCCAGGAATTGTAAGCTATAATAAGAAAGGTGACACGAAAACCATTCAAAAAACATTTATCAATATTAATCCGGAAAAACGTTATTTAATAAACACGGGGAGTGTGGGACAACCCCGTGACGGAATAAACGCAGGCTGCTTTACAATACTTGACACCATCAAAGGAACGATAAATCAGAGAAGAGTTAAATATGATTTCGCTCCCACTCAGGAAAAGATTCTGGCAGCCGGGCTCCCGGGAATCCTTGCAACCAGGTTGGAGAATGGGAAATAAATGGTATGAACAGACATAATTATCAAATATTAAACACTATCGCTACAGGCAGTACAGCCGTGCTGTACAAGGCTATTCAAACATCTCTTGATAGAAAAGTTGTTATAAAAAAGCTGCATGCCCACCTAACCTCTAATTCAGAATTTACCAAACGCTTTGAACTGGAAGCAAAAGCGGCCGCGAGCCTGGATCATGAAAATATTGTCAGGATCATAGATTCCGGAAATGTAGACGGTAATTATTTTATAATAATGGAATATATAGACGGCTTGAGTCTCCAGGAATTTATTGAAAGAAACGACCGGATTGATGAGGATATAGCTCTTCTTATCACTCATGAAATATGCATGGGACTTGATCACGCTCACCAGCGGGGAATTATTCACAGAGATATCAAACCGGCAAATATAATGATTACGAGGGACGGAATCGTCAAAATTACAGATTTCGGGCTGGCTAAACTCAAAGATATCCAGATACCTCAAACAACCACAAACACACTATTGGGAACTCCTCTCTATATGTCCCCTGAACAGGCAATTGGGGAAAGGATCGACGGCAGAAGTGATATATTCTCGCTCGGAACCATTTGTTACGAGATGCTGACGGGAAAACAACCCTTCTTCGGGAATAATTATGCGGCAGTGATAGAAAATATAATTTCATCGACTGTAAACCCTCCATCAAAAGCAGCGGATGTCAGCCGGACAGCAGATTCAATAGTGATGAAAGCGCTAAGCCGCCAGCCGGGTAAAAGATTCAGGTCAGCTGGAGAAATGGCAAACAATATAGAAGCTTCTCTGGGACATGACACGATTCTTTCAAGCAGAAGGATTGTAAAAAACTTCGCGTTCGGGGAAAACAAAGCCACAGCATTGGAAACTATTAAAGCAAGTACTGAAAATAAAAAGAAGAAAAAAATGCTGCCATTAACGATCGCGGCCATTATCATCATGGGGCTTACCGCAATCGGATTAAACCCTGAAATTGCCACAAAAATCAGCTCAACGGCAAAACGAGTAATTTCTCAAAACCCAACTCTTCCCTCCGGCAATCAACTTGCGGCCGGCAACAATGGAATTATCGGGACACAAATAAAAATTTTCGACGCCAACCCGGATACAACTGCAACAAAAACGGAAAAAA
>JAUXHZ010000098.1 GCA_030621255.1 Candidatus Latescibacterota bacterium | reverse complement strand
CTGGTAGCGAAGGGTGTAATTGAGGCAGCCAAACGGCTCGATGTGAAAGTGCCTGTAGTAGTCCGTCTTGCAGGAACAAATTCTGATATAGCGGCGGAGATTCTGAATAAATCTGATTTGAAATTCACTGTGGCGAAAAACCTGGCTGACGCGGCACGTAAGGCGGTAGACGCGATAAATAATTAATCCGTTGAACAAAAAAGGATAATATGAGCATTCTCGTTAATAGAAAAACAAGGCTTCTTGTGCAGGGATTGACAGGAAAGGAAGGGTCCTTCCATTCACAGCAGATGGTAGAATACGGCACGAATGTGGTGGCCGGAGTTACGCCGGGCAAAGGCGGCCTGACCCATGAAGGTATTCCCGTATTCAATACGGTAGCCGAAGCGGTTGGAGAAAGAGGGGCAAATGCGTCCGTAATCTTTGTGCCACCGATCTTCGCGGCGGATGCAATAATGGAGGCCGCTGAAAGCGGTGTAAAATTAATAGTATGTATTAGCGATGGGATACCTACTCTCGATATGATAAAGGTTATGGCTTATCTTGAAGGGAAAGATACGCGTCTTATAGGCCCCAACTGTCCTGGAATCATTACCCCCGGAGAATGTAAGGCGGGTATCATGCCCGGGTTTATACACGAGGCCGGTAAGATAGGTGTTATATCCCGCAGCGGTACGCTTACTTACGAAGCGGTTGATCAGTTGACAAAAGAGGGGTTGGGGCAGACTACATGTATTGGGGTGGGAGGCGATCCTATTGTCGGAACACGATTTATCGACGCGCTGAAACTATTTAAAGATGATCCTGAAACTGAAGGTGTTGTGTTGATAGGTGAGATCGGCGGAAATGACGAAGAAATCGCGGCAGAATATATAAAAGAATCCTTTAATAAACCGGTTGTTGGATTTATCGCGGGGCAGACAGCGCCTCCCGGCAAGCGTATGGGACACGCCGGAGCAATTATAGCGGGCGGAAAGGGTACAGCAAAAGAAAAGATGGAAACTCTTAGTTCCTGCGGTGTAAATGTTGTTGACTCACCCGCCGATATCGGAATGATGATGAGAAAAATACTGAATAATTAATTATGCCAAATCGTGCATTAAAAAAGATTCTTGTTCTGGGATTGGGAAACCCGCTGCTTAGCGATGACAGTGTGGGGTTATACTTAATCGATCTGCTTAAAAATAAATATTCACAAAGCTGTTCTTCTGTTCTATTTGAAAAAAATTATTCCGGCGGGATCGATCTGCTCTATGATCTTGCCGGCTTCGAGAAGGCTATTATCATAGACAGTATATGTACCGGAGAGGCGGCGCCCGGTTCCTGCCATGAATTTTCCGTGGACAACCTGAATTTGAATTCACAAACAGGGCTGATTGATTCTCATGGGCTGAATCTTAGAACAGTGCAGGCATTCGGGGAAAAGTGCGGGTATACCATGCCCGAAATCACTATTTACGGCATCGAAGGGAGTGAATTTGTTCAATTTTCTGAAAAACTTACACCTGATGTTTTAAAAGGGTTACAATCATCTATCGAGACAATTGAGAGAAAACTTGACGAGCTCTGCAATATGGTAAAAGAGAAACGGAAAACAAAACCACTTCGCTTAAGCAGTATAAACAGGAGGTATACGGAATGAGCAAAGCTGACCTCAAGGCAGGACTTTTTCTCTGCAGATGCGGGGCCAACATTGCCGATTTTGTCGATCTTGAACGCGTGGCTTCCGTGGCGCGGAATCGAGATGATGTCGCCTTTGTTAAAACCCACGATTTCCTGTGTTCAGTGGCCGGAAAGGAATTCCTGAGGGAAACTCTGGAAAACAATATAGTTGACAACGTAATTATTGCCGCTTGTTCCCCGAAGATGTATGAAAAAGCATTTCAGAAAACAGTCAGTGACGCAGGAATGAATTTCGCGAAAGTTAGTATGGCGAATATTCGTGAACAGTGTGGATGGGTAACCAAGGATAAGGAAGATGCGACTAAAAAAGCCCAGATGCTTATAAACGCCGCGATCAAACGCTCGGCTCATAATGAAAATCTCCAACAGCAATCAATGGATTGCCTTACCGATATAATTATTATAGGAGGCGGTATTGCCGGTATGGAATCGGCGATTGTCGCCGCAAATGCAGGGCGGAAAGTAACGATCATTGAAAAAGAGATCTCATTGGGCGGCGGTATTATAAAGATAGAGGAGATAGCGCCGAATATGGAATGCGCCCCGTGCCTTCTCGCTCCGAGATTGTCGGCTATAAAGGAGCATGAAAATATAACAGTTGTTACAAATGCTGAAGTGACTGATCTGCTCGGGTTTTTTGGTAACTTCACCGTGAAGGTAAAAAAGAAAGCCCGGTACGTGGACGATTCATGTATAGGATGTGAGGCTTGTTTTGAAGCGTGTCCTGTTTCATGCGCCAGCGATTTTCATCTCGGTATGGGCGCCCGGAAAGCGATATATACAGCGTTCCCCGGGTCTGTTCCGGCAACCGCGGTTATTGACAGAAAACAATGCCTGCATTTTACGGATGATTCCTGTGACGCCTGTGTTGCCTCCTGTCCATTTCAATCAATAGATTTCGATGAAACAGATGAGGAACTCGAATTTTCCGGAGGCGCTGTTATTGTGGCAACAGGGTATGATAATCCCGATTCTTCTTTGGTCAAACATCTTGGTTATGGCGCTATAGAAAATGTATATACAATGCCTGAATTTGAAAGGATTGCAAGTTCCAACGGCCCGACAGGCGGCAATATTCAAAGCAGTAATGGCGGCAAACCGCAATCGGTGGCCGTTATCCATTGCGCCGGGTCATTATCAAAAGAAGGTATTCCCTATTGTTCAGGTATATGTTGTATGACCGCCTTTAAAGTAGGCGAGATGGTGAGAAAACAGAGCCCGGAGGCTGTCATCTACAACATTCATGACAGATTGGTCTGCAGCGGCCCTCAGGAGCAGGCGTTTTATCAGAAACAGGTTGATGAAGGGACTAACATGCTGAAAGTTAATTCACTTTCATCAATTGCTCTGAAAAAGAAAAAGGAGAAGATTGAAGTTTCCGCCGACGGGATCACTTCAGTCGAAGTCGATATGGTTGTTCTGTCTACCGGGCTTGTACCGGCAGAAGGAACGGAGAAACTGGCGGAAATGATTCACGCGGATACAAACAGCGCAGGATTCTTTAAAGCGGACCATGCTATTCTGCATGAAACCGGTACAACAGTTGATGGTATAAATGCTGCGGGGTGCTGCATTGATCCCTGCAACAGCGCCACGGCAATTACACGGGGGTTTGCCGCAGCCGGCGATGCCATAGCGAAGTTAATACCGGGCAGAAAGCTCGAACTGGAAATGATGACAGCAGTTATCGATGAAGATATCTGCGGCGGATGTAAACTCTGTATAGCGGTATGCCCTTATTCAGCAATAACCTTTGATCCGGAGAAAAAGGTGAGTGTCGTAAATGAAGTAATATGCAGGGGGTGCGGTACCTGTGCCGCTTCTTGCCCAAGCGGGGCGGCAACGGCAAAACATTTCACTAATGACCAACTATACGCTGAAATAGAAGGAGTCCTCTATGAATAACTTCGAACCGAAAATAGTTGCTTTTGTGTGTAATTGGTGTTCATATGCGGGAGCCGACAAAGCGGGTGAACAAAAACTTGATTATCCGGCGAATGTAAAGTTGATTCGGGTTATGTGTACCGGCCGTGTAGACCCGCAATTCGTCATGCGGGCATTCCGGGTGGGCGCCGATGGCGTTATGATTCTGGGGTGTCATCCGGGCGATTGTCATTACAGGAACGGAAACATGAAGACTCTGCGCCGTTTCAGATTATTTGAAAAAATGCTCGAGCAGTTTGGTATTAATAGACAGAGGTTTTTTCTGGATTGGGTGGCCGCGGGAGAAGGAAAAAAGTTTCAGGAAGTAACAACTGAAATGACTGAGAGAGTGAGAAACCTGGGCCCTCTTGAAATAAAGGGCTTTGTAGAAAGAGAGGTTGGATAATGTCTGACAAACCAAAAGTCGCGTTCTACTGGTGCGCGTCATGCGGTGGATGCGAAGAGACTGTTATCGACCTCGACGAGAAGATTCTGGATGTTGTCGCTGCTGTTGATATTGTATTCTGGCCTTGTGCTATGGATATGAAATACTCCGATTTGAAAGCTATGGATGACGGAGAGATCACTGTTTCGTTTATAAACGGGGCTGTACGAACTTCGGAACAGGAACATATTGCCAAACTGCTCAGGCGGAAGTCAGCGACAGTTATAGCATTCGGCAGCTGCGCTGTAATGGGAGGCATCCCGGCACTGGCAAATCTGAAGAACAAGAAAGATATTTTCGAGCGTGCGTACCTCGATTCTCCGACAAATGTTAATCCCGGGGGTGTTGTTCCGCAAGAGGAGAGCGAGGTTGATGGTTATAAGCTGACACTTCCGGAATTTTTTGACACTGTATATAAACTTGATGATGTTATAGATGTAGATTATTATATGCCGGGATGCCCGCCGACGCCCGAAAATCTGGCAAATGCAGTACAGTCGGCGCTGGAAGGGTTCCTGCCGGCAAAAGGCTCGGTGTTACTCCCTGACAAATCACTCTGTGTCTCATGTGACAGAAATGAATCTAAACCGGACGATATTACTATTTCGCAAGTATACCGTTTAACAGAGGTTCAGGCTGATCCTGAGAAATGTTTTCTGGCGCAGGGCATTATCTGTATGGGCCCGGCAACACGCGACGGATGTGATTATCCATGTATAAAAGGGAATATGCCCTGTACAGGTTGTTTCGGCCCGGTTAGTGAAGCTGATCAGGGAGCAAGGATGATCGCGTCAATTGGTGGAATTATCAACGCCGAAAAAGAGGGCGACATAGCTGATGTTGTTAATAATATTCCGGATCCGGCGGGAACATTCTATCGGTACAGTCTATCATCTTCAATACTCGGCAATCAACGCAAGGAGAAATAATAATGGGAAAGGTAATGTCAATAGATCCTATTACACGGCTTGAGGGCCATGGTAAAATTGACATCTATTTAAACGATGACGGGAATGTTGACAAAGCCTTTCTGCAGATTCCGGAGCTGCGCGGGTTTGAAAAATTTGTCGAAGGACGGTGCGCGGAAGAAATGCCGCAGATTACATCACGAATCTGCGGTGTCTGCCCGACGGCCCACCACATGGCGGCAACAAAAGCCCTTGATTCGTTATACCAGGTTACACCGACTTTGACTGCCGGGGCCATCCGTGAACTGTTCTATAATCTGTTTATATTTGAAGACCACCTGCTTCATTTCTATTTTCTCGGCGGCCCTGACTTTATCGTCGGCCCCGATGCTCCGAAAGCAACTCGTAACATCT
>JAUXHZ010000259.1 GCA_030621255.1 Candidatus Latescibacterota bacterium | reverse complement strand
TGATTGATCTTGGCCCAAGTGGTGGTGAAGATGGAGGTTGGGTGGTGGCAAGCGGATTGCCGGAGGATATAATGAAAGCCGGCAAATCAGAGACTGGCAAATATTTAAGAAAGTATCTTAAGAAAACAGGAAAGGGGAATTGAATGAGAATATTAGTAACCGGGGGAGCGGGATATATTGGAAGTGTGGTAACTGAATATCTGCTTGACGGAGGGCACCGGGTGATAGTTGTCGATGACCTGTCCACAGGGCATAGAGACGCGGTTGATAAAAGGGCTGAATTTGTTAAACAGGATCTGCTTGACGCTGAACCGATAGAGGGAATTTTGGCAGATGATATTGACGCCGTCTGCCATTTTGCCGCCTTTTCTTGCGTTGGCGAATCGATGACAAACCCCGTCAAGTATTACAGAAACAATATAGGCGGAGCTGTAGCTTTGCTTGACTCAATGAAGAGGGCGGGAGTCCGTTTTTTCCTTTTTTCATCCACGGCTGCTGTCTATGGTGAACCTGCGGAAATACCTATAACGGAGGACTCTCGTCTTAATCCCGTGAACCCATACGGCAATACGAAATATGCCATTGAGAGGCTTCTTGAGGATTGTTCTTCTGCGTGGGGGCTGAAATCCCTTTCCCTGCGCTATTTTAATGCCGCGGGAGCAAGTGAACTTCACGGAGAGGATCACAGGCCGGAATCTCATCTGATTCCTCTGGTATTGGATGCTGTAGAGGGGAAAAGGGATGAGCTGGTAGTTTTTGGGGATGATTACCCGACAGAGGATGGAACTTGCATTCGGGATTATATTCATGTAAGGGATCTCGCGGCCGCACATATTCTCGGATTGGAAAAGCTCGCTGATGGATACTCGGGGGCGTTGAATCTTGGAAGTGGCAGGGGATTTTCAGTTCTCGAAATAATCGAGGCTGCGTCAAGAGTAACGGGGAAAAAAGTACCTTACAGGATTGGAAAGAGGCGCACCGGGGATCCGGTTTCTCTTGTTGCGTCATCGGAGAAGGCTGCATCGGTTCTTGGTTGGAAGAGAGCATTTCCTGAGATTGAGAAGATTATTGAAGACGCTTATAGCTGGCGGAAGAGATTTCCAAAGGGGTACCGGGAGTAGTATTATTTCGAAAAACCGGGTAAAAGTGATTTGTGATAGTGGAAATCCAATCTTCAGCCGGCTGGAAAATATTTTACCACTAAGTGGAAAAGATTTCAGCTCCTATATTCTACAGATTTAACAACCCCTATCCCGTAATTATGATCGAATGCACAATTTGTGTTATATCAACATGATGCAAGGTAATTATTACCTATTGTCATCTCTTATAACAAGGGCTAAATGGCTTTTTAAATGGCACGCATATTGCGCTTGGCAGATTGTATATCATTCGTTTTTTAACTCGATTTATTCAGGAATTTAACATGCAGCCCGAAGAGTATATTCATATTCTCAAGAAGGTCAGAAGGCTATCTCCAAAAACGATACGTTCCCTTCTATCTATTCTTGATTCAGCTTTTAAGGATTTTTATCAGGGTACTTATGCCTGTACTATTGATATCTCCTTGGAAAAAGTGATTTACCTTTCAAATTTAGTACCAGGAGTAGAGAACACAAAAGTTCTTCGAAAACTTCGATTATTAAAAAAGAATCTTTACAAATTAGTAATTGTCAATATGGAGAGTTCCAGTGACATAGAAACAGGTTCATTATCAGTAGTAAAAATACCCCTTTATCATGAAGCCGGTCTTTTCGGTCACTTTTCAATACTGATAAGCAGTGTGCAGTCAAAGGAATTCAGTGACCTGAAAATTAATATTCTTTCCGAAATATTATCAATATTGATTCTGCCGTTTATATCAACCAAGCCTAAAAGCGCGGTTAAGAATGAAAGTGAATTATTGAAAGAGCAGCTTTTAAAAGGATTGGAAGACAACGGTGTTATGCAGTCGGCATTGCAAAGAATGCTCGATCTTTCAGGAGCTGAATATTGCGCTTTTTATTCAGGCGGCCGATACAGCAATATGCATATAATGCTGGATGGAAGAGAACTCAGTTCACAGGTATCCGTTATTTCAAAGAAAGTGATAAATGCGTATGACGAATTTACAAACTGCAGTCGTGATTCATCAGAATATTCAGAGAAGGTATACTATCGTGCCGGGAAAAAGAATGTTAAGTATCTTGTTGGAAACACTTCTATTGAGAGTTATTTCCTTGTTCGTGTAATAAGTGATTCAATGGTGAGGGGGGTGGCCTTTTTTGGAAGCTGCAGGAAGAATGCTTTTAAAGAAAGCGAAATATCAATTTTTAATGATTTTGATGAGGGAGCCAAGGGGGCTGAACCGATTATCTATAGAGTAAGCGGCGAAGCTGAAAATTTGGTAAAGTTTATTGAATCTATACCCTTTGGAGTAGCATTGGTTTCCGAAGACGGTAAAATATTCTCTGAAAATTCGAATTTCCGAAAGATTTTAAATGGCGGCAATGCCGATTATAGATCGGTCGAAGAGCTCAGTAGACTAACTGGATATAATTTCCAGAATCTATATGATGAATTCAGGATTTTCAAAAATAAAATCAATGATCGAAAAATAGCATCAACAAAATCCTTTAATAATATTCTTAGAATTAACTGGATCTCTACGAAAACTGTTTCAATAGAATTTAATTCCATTCTAATGATCGATTACGTGAAGGAAGATGATATTTTTGATGATAAAATGCTCGCG
>JAUXHZ010000312.1 GCA_030621255.1 Candidatus Latescibacterota bacterium | reverse complement strand
TGTCTGTCCCTATTTCGGAGTAGGGTTTTCCCCTGTTCTTCCGATGGTACGATTGAATAACGATTCGTATCTTGATCTTGCGGCAACTGATGAACCGTACGACAATCCTGAAGAAACGGTCTCCAAAAACAGCCTGGTAGTCGGAGCACATGCTGAATTCGGGCTGAACTATTTTATTACAAACAGGTTCTCCGCGGGCATAGAAGCCAGATTCCAAATGTGCCAGAGTGATTTCGAAATCCACAATGGTAATTTCGATATAAAATACGCGGCGCTCAACCTCGCCTTATCATTTTCACATCACTTCTAACAGCATACGAGGCAGACGATGAATAACAGCACCCCGCAGATTATCTTAAACGTTGTAGGCCCAATTGCTACAAATAGTTACATCCTCTACTGCCCCGTGACAAAAGACGCCATAATAATCGATCCCGGGGGCGACCCGGAAACAATAGAAAAATCTATAGATGAAAAATCTCTTAACCCTACAATGGTAATTCTAACACATGGCCATAGCGATCATATGGCATCTGCCGCGGAAATAATGAGGAATTACAATGTCGGACTCGCGATCCACTCCGATGACATTGAAACAATGAAGAAATCGGTAGAGGATGCTCCCCTCTGGGGACTCGGGAAAATTGAAGAACCGGAAGTTGAAATCACACTCGCGGAAGAGGACAAGATCAAAGTCGGAGAAATAACCGGAACCGTCATTAACACGCCGGGGCACACTAAAGGAGGAATATCTTTGAAGTTCGACGGTGTTGTCTTCGCGGGTGACACACTCTTCGCCGGTTCTATCGGAAGAACCGATTTTTTTGGAGGAAATCATGAGACCCTGCTCAATTCGATCCGGACAAAACTTTTTGAACTCCCCGATGATACTATCGTCTATTGCGGCCACGGCCCCTCAACAACTATAGGCGATGAAAAAACCTGTAATCCATTCTTTAACGGTATATTTTAATATGTTCCGGAGCATACTCAGAACTATCCTTGACTACAGGTTCAAATCTATACATATATTTGCTATCCGTAAGTACTTTTACTCATTTTTGGAATTCAATCTTCTTTTTAGCAGATTTTTCGTTCAAAACATATCAATATTGACTATTAGAGATATGGCATATTAATTGCGATTTCCTTTCATCGCAGTGCATCTGGTTTAAAAAAATGAAAGGAATGAAGAACGATCGGGATTGATCGGAATCGATCAGTTACTATGAGAAACATAACGGGAAATGCAAAAATACAAAAAATTTGCTTTTTTGCATTTTTATTCTCGAAATCAAACAACAATTCCAGTAAGATAGCATTTAAATCGGCAGACAGAAGAGTTTATTATATTCTTTAGGAGTACGAAAATGATCAGAACAACAATCGGAATCAGCACCTTTCTACTTCTCCTTGTTCTCTCTATTAATGTTTCCGCGCAGGAAACAATTGACTATCTGGTTAATTGGGAACCTAACCCCGAACCTGATATTACCGGGTATGTGCTCTACCGCTCTCTCGATCGGGAAACCGGCTTCGAGGCTGTCGATAGTGTGGGTAACAGTGTTTTCAACTATATTGATGAAGGGCTTGAAAAGGGAACCAGATACTATTACAGGTTAATTGCCAAGAATACAAGTGAAGAAAGAAGCGCGTTTTCTAATCCGGTCTCGGGGATGGCTATTCCAACCGACGCGCCTCAATCACTTCAGGACAGTTGTAAAATCACACCCAGCTCACAAGCAGGCGAAGGTATTTATACTATCAACTGGGAAACAGCTGTTTTAACAACCGGGTATATTCAGTACGATTCGGATGCCATTCTTGACTCGATGAGCAACTGGGATGATACCGACTACGCAACTTCTCACACAGCACAGCTTCAGAATCTGGAGACGGAAAAAATATATTATGCAAGAGCCGTGGCATATGATGAATACAACAACCTCACAATCTCGATTCCTGACAGCTTCCTTGTGGAAGAAGAGCAGCCCGCTCCGCCAAGCGCGCCTCTTACACCCGCTATCTATCCTGTTCCTTATCATCCTGTTCAGGGTGATATGACTATGAACGGGCTTCCGGGCAGTACTATACGTATATTCAACTCAAACGGTATGGAGATTTACAGTAGCGATATCCCGCCGGCGGGAAAAATAGAGTGGGATGGCAAAAATCTCAATGGGAGCAGAGTAATGAGTGGAATTTATTATGTGGTAATG